>JANNWA010000648.1:0-3722 GCA_031408275.1 Pseudomonadota bacterium | reverse complement strand
GGGGTCGGGTGGCAGCCACCCACGCTGCCCCTTCATCTTGTGCGCCGTTTGCCAGGTGCGGATGATGACCTCGCCCACCCGGCCCATGGCCTGGCTGTCCGACGACATCATCGAGAATGCGCCGAGGTCGTGGAGGATGTCTTCGGCCGCAATCGTCTCGCGGCGGATACGCGATTCGGCGAACGCCACGTCTTCGGCAATCGACGGGTCGAGGTGGTGGCAGACCATCAGCATGTCGAGGTGCTCGTCGACGGTGTTGACCGTGTACGGCATCGTCGGGTTGGTTGACGAGGGCAGCACGTTGGGCTCGCCGCAGACCTTGATGATGTCGGGCGCGTGCCCGCCGCCCGCGCCCTCGGTGTGGAAAGTCGCGATGGTCCGGCCCTTGAACGCCGCGACCGTGTTCTCGACGAAACCGGACTCGTTGATGGTGTCGGTATGGATGGTGACCTGTATGTCGTACTTCTCGGCCACGCCGAGGCAGCAATCGATCGCGGCCGGGGTGGTGCCCCAGTCCTCGTGCAGCTTCAATCCGTAGGCGCCGGCCTCGACCTGTTCCGCGAGGCCCGCGGGCGTGCTCGCATTGCCCTTGCCCTGGAAGCCGAGGTTCATGGGAAAAGCTTCCGCCGCCTGGAGCATGCTGAAGATGTGCCACGGACCAGGCGTGCAGGTCGTGGCAAACGTCCCGGTGGCCGGACCGGTGCCGCCGCCCATCATGGTGGTGACGCCGCTCATCAAGGCTTCTTCGATCTGCTGCGGGCAAATGAAGTGGATATGCGTGTCGATCCCGCCGGCGGTGACGATCATCCCTTCGCCCGCGATGATCTCGGTCCCCGGGCCGATGATGATGTTGATGCCTGGCTGCACGTCCGGATTGCCCGCCTTGCCGATTGCGGCAATCCGGCCGCTCTTGATCGCGATGTCGGCCTTGACGATGCCCCAATGGTCGATGATCAGGGCGTTGGTGATCACCGTGTCGGCGATGTCCTTGGAGGTGCGCTGGCTCTGGCCCATGCCGTCGCGAATGACCTTGCCGCCGCCGAACTTCACTTCCTCGCCGTAGGTCGTGAAGTCCTTCTCGACCTCGATCCACAATTCCGTGTCCGCCAGCCGCAGGCGATCGCCCACGGTCGGGCCGAACATTTCCGCGTAGGCCTGGCGACCGATCTTCATTTGGCGCTCCCTTTCGGCGCGTCGGGCGCCTTGGCCCGGAGCTTTCCCATCACCTTGCCCTGGAACCCGAACACATTGCGGTCCCCTGCGTAATCGACCAGTTCGATCGTGCGCGTCTGGCCGGGCTCGAAGCGCACCGCGGTGCCCGCCGCGATATTCAGCCGCATTCCATAAGCGGCCTTGCGATCGAACGACAACGCGTCGTTCGTCTCGAAGAAGTGATAGTGCGAACCCACCTGGATCGGGCGGTCGGCCATGTTGGCGACCTTGAGCACGACAGTCCTGCGGCCCTTGTTGAGCTCGATCGAACCCTCCTTCACCTGCATTTCGCCTGGGATCACGCAAAGCCTCCTATGGAATCGGATGGTGGACGGTCACGAGCTTGGTGCCGTCCGGGAAGGTCGCCTCGACCTGGATCTCGGGAATCATCTCGGGCACGCCTTCCATCACATCCTCCCGATTCAGCAGCGTGGTGCCATAGCCCATCAGGTCGGAAACGGACCGCCCGTCGCGCGCCGCCTCGAGGATCGCGGCGGAAATGTAGGCGATAGCCTCTGGATAGTTGAGCTTCAGGCCGCGTGCCTTGCGGCGCTCGGCCAGCAGGCCGGCGGTGAAGATGAGCAGCTTGTCTTTTTCTCTTGGCGTGAGTTCCATGGGTACCTTCCTCTATGAGCCGATCCGTACGCTTGCCTCGCCGATGCCCGGAAATCGTGCAATCACCGAGTCACCAGGCTGGACGAATTCCATCCCGGTCCAGGAACCGGTCGTGACCAAGTCCCCGGCCTTTAGGCCCCCGGCACGCTCGGCGCAATGCGCGGCTGCCCAAGGAAGTATCCCGAACGGATTGCCGAGCGGGTGAGACCCGATGCGCTCGACATTCTTCTCTCCGTTGATCCAGAGTTCGGCTGCTTGACTGCCGTAATCGACCGACCGCCAGTCGAGCGTGCCACTGCCCGTGACGAGTGCTCCGTTCAACTGGAAATCCGCCAGCTTCCAGAGCGGCGACGCACCCTTCCAGTCCGCCATCCGGGTGTCGCAGACCTCGATCGTAACGAGTACCTCGCCCACCGCATCCGCGAGTTCGGCTTCATCGAAACTGGACAGGGGCGGCAGGTCGCGCCGGAAGCGGTATGCGACCTCGGCTTCGATGCCGATCATATGGAAATCGTGCGCGCGGAATACCGCAGGACTTGGCCTTACGTCGCCAATCGGCGCACCGGTCGGCTCGACCTGCGGCCCGGAAGTGCCTGCTTTCCAGGCCGTTGCCCGGCCCGTCGGGTAACGCGCCGCAAATACCCTGTCCTGCACGAAATACGCCTCAATCGGGGACCGGGGCCCCGCGACCGCAGCCGCTTCAAACTGCAGTCCGCTGGCCCAGGCCTGCGCAAACATGGCCGAAACCGGCTCCATCTGACCGCTCATCACGTGCTCCATATCCTGGGCTCGACTGCGGGACTTCGCTTGATCACTGGACGCAGTACACCCCACAGGGCTGAGAAATAGCGGCGCGCATCCTCGCCGGCGTCACCGAGCCATCGCGCGATCAGCAGCCGGGGCAGGCGCGTCACGCCGCAAAGGGCACCGTCCCCCGCGGGGACCTCGCGACAAGCCGAGAGTGCCTCGTTCGGGATGTCGCGGCCGGCCGCAAGCAGCGTAGCGCACACCGCGTGTCCCGCCAGTCCCACCGGTGAAGAAAACAGAGGGTCGTCGCCCGCGACCCTGGCGCGCTCGGACCACAAGCGCTCGCCATCGGCAAATATTTCGGTCTGCTGGGTGAGCAACCCCGAAGCGAACCGATGCCCGGAAGCGGCGCGGCCGAAGCACAGGATCTCCCATCCGGTATACACGCCGTCCCCGCCCAACAGCACGCGGGTCTTCATCTGCGCCACCGCGCCGTCGAACAGGATCGTCTCCTGCGGCAACCATTCGAGCGAAGCGCCGGCCGATACCTCGAAGCTGAGCGACTGGCGGGCAGCCGCGCCCTGTGTGCGATACCACTTGCCCGCTCCCGGCGTGGTGAGCAGCGCGGCGCTGTTCGAACCGAGCCTTGCGCTGACCGCAAGCGAGTCGCCCCCGGCAATGCCGCCCGGCGGGTGCACCACGATCGTATGGCAGGTTCCCTCTCCCTCGGGATAGAGGTCGCGCTGCACGCGCAACGGCCCGCTGTGGCTGCGCCGGGCAAGCACGCTGCGCTCAGCGCGCCGCTCGTACTCCAGGCAGAGAGTAGCCTCCCAGTGCGGATTCGCGAGGGCGTGATGCGCAATTGCTTCGGCTGGAATCATTGCAAGCCATTATATGGCGAGCATCGAACGCACGTTGTCACGTTCCATGTCCGCGCCCCGTCCTGCCTTGACGACCTCGCCGCGCGACATGACGACGTAATGGTCGGCGAGGTCCTGGGCGAAGTCGTAATACTGCTCCACCAGCAGGATGGCCATCTCGCCCCCCTTGGCCAGCGACGCTATCACGTTGCCGATGTCCTTGATGATCGAGGGCTGGATGCCTTCGGTGGGCTCATCCAGGATCAGGAGCTTTGGGTCGGAGGCCAG
>JANNWA010000647.1:0-11790 GCA_031408275.1 Pseudomonadota bacterium | reverse complement strand
GCCGCCGCGCGGCAGGTCGTCCCCGCCGGCGCGAGGAGCCCGTACCACGACAGGACTTCGAAGCCGGGGTAGCCGGACTCGGCCAGCGTAGGCACATCGGGGGCACCCGGCACGCGCTTCAGTGAGGTGAAGGCCAAGGCGCGCAACTTGCCGCCCTTCAAGTGCCCTTCGACGGTGGGCAGCGCGGTGACGAGCATCTGGATCTGGCCGCCGAGCAGGTCCTGCACGGCCTGGCCGCCACCCTTGTAGGACACATGCACGATGTCGATCCCGGCGCGGCCGCGAAACAGCTCGCCGGTGAGGTGCCCGGTACTGCCGTGCCCGGCCGAGGAGTAATTGATGCGGCCCGGGCTCGCCTTGGCCAGCGCCACGAATTCAGCGATGTTCTTCGCGGCGACTCCCGGATTCACCACGATGAGCAGCGGCACCTGCGCGACGTTGGCCACCGCCACGAGATCCTTCTGCGGATCGAACGGCATCTTGGCGTAGGTATTCGGGTTGATGGCCATCGTGCCGTCGAAACTCATCACCAGCGTATAGCCGTCGGCAGGCGATTTCGCGGCGAGTTCGGTGCCGATGTTGCCCCCGGCACCCGGCTTGTTCTCGATGATGAACTGCTGGCCGAGCGAGTCGGACAACTTCTGCGCGAGCAACCGCGCGAGCACGTCTGTCGTGCCGCCCGGCGCGAATGGCACCACCACCCGCACCGGCTTCGAAGGATAGGTCTGCGCGGACGCCGGCAGCGGCAGGAGCAGCGCGGCGAGGAGGGAAAGCAGGGTCAGAGTCGACTTTTTCATGGGGCATTTCATATCACGGATTGCCCGCCAAGTAACGAATTGCGAGCAATGGCACCCCCTGCTACGCTCGTCACATGCTATTTCCAACCACGCTCGTAGGCAGTTACCCCCAGCCCGAATGGCTGATCGATCGCAAGAAACTCGCCGGGCGCTTTCCGCCGCGCGTGCGCGCGCAGGAGCTCTGGCGCATCCCCGAACCCTTCCTCGCCGAAGCGCAGGATGACGCGACCCTGGTCGCCATCCGCGCGCAAGAGGAAATCGGCATCGACATCATCACCGACGGCGAGATCCGGCGCGAGAGCTACTCCAACCGCTTCGCCACGGCGCTCGAAGGCGTGGACCTCGACAATCCCGGCACGGGCCTGGACCGCTCGGGACACCCCAATCCGGTGCCGCGCATCACCGGCCGCATCCGCCGCAAGCATGCCGTGGAAGTCGAGGACCTGAAGTTCCTCAAGCGCCACACCACGCGCCAGGTGAAGATCACCGTGCCCGGCCCGTTCACCATGAGCCAGCAGGCGCAGAACGATTTCTACAAGAGCGACGCCGAGTGCGCGATGGACTACGCGGTCGCGGTGAATGAGGAGATCCGCGACCTCTTCGCCGCCGGCGCCGACATCGTGCAGGTCGACGAGCCCTACATGCAGGCGCGGCCCGAGAAAGCGCGCGAGTACGGCCTCGCGGCGACTAACCGCGCGCTGGAAGGCATCAAGGGCACCACCGCGCTGCATATCTGCTTCGGCTACGCGCAGATCATCCATGCGCGGCCCTCGGGTTATTCGTTTTTGCCCGAGCTCGCCGGCTGCAGCTGCAACCAGATCTCCATCGAAACGGCGCAGTCCAAGCTCGATTGCGCGGTGCTCGAGAAACTCCCGGGCAAGCAGATCATGGTCGGCTGCATCGACCTGCTCGACCTCACGATCGAAACCCCGGAAGTGATCGCCGAGCGGATCCGCAAGGCCCTGCGCTTCATGCGGCCCGAGGACGTGATCCTCGCGCCCGACTGCGGCATGAAATACCTGCCGCGCGACGTTGCCAACGGCAAGCTGCGGTCCATGGTGGCGGCGGCGAAGATCCTGCGCGCGGAGTACGCCGGAAAAGCCTGAAGCTCTTGTCCTAGCGCGGGACGCAGGCGGCGTCGAACGATGCCGCAAGCGCATCGATTTCTTCCACGCTGGCGGCCACGCCATAGACGTAGTGGTCGGGGCGCACCAGCGCGGCGATTGCGCCGTGGCGCGCGAACCAGGCGGCGACGATGCCGTCCGCCTCGGGCCACCCCTTGCCGCCTACCTGCACGACCTGCGCGCCGCAGTGTTTGACGAACTCCAGTGCAGCTACCCGCCCGGCGTCGGCATCGGCGCCGAGCATCAGCCGCAGGCCATGGCCGGCCACGTCGTCGAGGAGCACCCACTTGCCCTGTACCTTCACGCGTGGCTGCGGGAACAGCGTGCCGTTCGCCGGACCGGCGGCATTGCCGGCCTTCGGCGCAAGCAGCCCGCAATCCAGCGGCGGGATCAGGTCCTGGCGCGGCACGCTCTTCACGCTGCCGCCGGCCTGGGCAATCAAATCCGCGTCCCTTGCGCGCGCCCTGGCAAAGTTCCGCTCGCAAATGTTGCGGCCGATGTGCTCGATGGTGGTGGTGAGGCGCCTCACGTGCGCGCTGCGCTCCGCGCCGTAGGTGTCGAGCAGGGCGTCACCGGCGCGGCCCTGCAGGACCGCCGCGAGTTTCCATGCGAGGTTGGCCACGTCGCGGATCCCCTGGCACATGCCCTGCCCGAGGAACGGCGGCTGCTGGTGCGCAGCGTCGCCGGCGAGGAACACGCGGCCCTCGCGCCAGCCGCTGGCCAGCAGCGCATGAAAGCGGTAGCTGGCGCGGCGCCACAGCGTGCCGTCCTGCGGCGTAAGCCAGCGCGACAGCAGCTTCCACACGGCCACGTCGGTTTCGATCGCAGGCGGCACTTCGCCGGGCAGCAGCATGATCTCCCAGCGCCGGTGCTCGCCCACCCCGATGAGGAACGTCGTGGGCCGGGTCGGCTCGCAGAACTGCGCGCTGGTCTTCGGGCACTTGGCGGCGCCCTGCGCATTGACGCCGACATCGACCACGAGCCAGGGCTCGTCGAAGCCGAGGTCTTCGTGCTCGATGCCGAGGGTGCGCCGCACAGTGCTCGAGGCCCCGTCGCAACCCACGAGGTAGCGGGCGGTCACGTTGCGCGTTTCGCTCTCGCGCTGCAGCGCCAGCGTCACACGGCCTGCGTCCTGGGTAAAAGACACCAGTTCTTCGCCTAGGGATACCGTGACTCCGGGCGTGGCGCGCACCCGCTCGCGCAGCGCGGCCTCGAGTGGCGGCTGGCGAAACACCATGGAAGGCGTCCATCCCAGCGGGTACGGCGGGTCGATCATCGTGAGGCGGCGGATCAGCCGGCCGTCCACGCCGTAGTGTTCCGAGGCGGAGAACGGCGCGACGTGCGGGGCTATCGCATCGGCGAGGCCGATGTTCTGGAACACGCGCATGACCTCGTGGTCCATCGCGAATGCGCGCGGCTTGTCGTAGATCCCGGTGAGCCGGTCCACGACGAAGGTGCGAATCCCCTGCGCGCCGAGCAGGCACGCGAGCGTGGCCCCGGCCGGGCCGAAGCCGGCGATGGCGACGTCGAAATCCGCCGTATCAGCGCGGGCGCTCACACCTTGAGCGATTTCGCGAAGCTGATCCTGCGCTGCGCCGCCTTCAGCTCGGCGGTCGGGCCGGCGGCGATCCCCCAGTGGTCGATGCGCCCGGGCGGCCACTTCCAGTCATCCGGCATGCCAGTGCGGTAACTGTCGTCCACCTGCGAGACTTCCGCCGTGTATTCGATCGGGAAATCGAACGGCCCGAGGAAGTAATTGAACAGGTTGTTGCCCGGGCCGTGCCGCCCCGGGCCCCACTGGATCGGGGTGCCGGCAGCTTTCAGGCGGCCGCCGCCGCGCATCACCGAGTCGAGATCGGGCATGACGAAGGCGATGTGGTTGAGACAGTCGTTGTCGGCGTCCGCAAGGGCGATGCTGTGGTGGTCGGTCGAGCAGCGCATGAAGGCCATGATGCGGGTGCGGTCCGAGAGCTTAAAGCCCAGCGCCTTCTCGTAGAAGGCCTGCGCCGCGGGCGTGTCGTGGCTGTTCAACACCGCGTGCGCAAGGCGCTCCGGGCGATCGCGAACGACGGCCGCATCGGCGTGGCGCGCATCCTCGCAGACCGCACGGATGACGCGGCCCTGCGGATCCATGAAGGTGATGCCGTAACCGCCGCCGGGTTCATCGATCGCGCCGGGGGCGCGCAAAATGCTGCCGCCGTACGCCGGTACCGATGCGGCCAGGGCGTCGACCTCCTTGCGCGAGGCGCTGTTTAGGGTGACCGCGAGCACTTCGGGCTGTTCGGTGTGCGTGAGCGACAGCAGGTGGTGTGCCGCACCGGTGCCGCGCAAGTAGACGGTGGTGGCCGTGCGCGCCGCCACCGTGAGCAGCCAGAGATCGGTGTAGAACTTCTCGGCGGCGGCGACGTCCGGCACGCCGATTTCGACGCTGCGCAGGCCGCAAACAAGTGGTGGTTTCATATTTACAGTCTATCCGATATTCAGAAGAATTATATGTTAAAGACAAGTTCTGTGGCCGCTCTCCTGCCAGATCGTGTATCGGTACAAGTACAATTGTCTATGCCGCCTCCTCGCCCAGGTACGCCTCCCGCACGCGCGGGTCCGCCAACAGCGCCTTCGCATCCCCGGCCAGCGTGATCGCGCCGGACTCCATCACGTAGCCGCGACTCGCCGCTTCCAGCGCGAGCTTCGCGTTCTGCTCGACCAGCAGGATGGTCACGCCCTCCATGGCGATCTGGCGCACCACGTCGAAGATCTTCTGCACCATCAGCGGCGCGAGGCCCATGCTCGGCTCGTCGAGCACGAGGAGCTTGGGCTTGCTCATCAGCGCGCGGCCGAGCGCGAGCATCTGCTGTTCGCCTCCGGAGAGCGTGCCCGCCGACTGCGCGCTGCGCTCGGCCAGCCGTGGAAACAGCGCAAGCATTTTTTCGAGATCACGCTTGACCCCGGCCGTGTCGTCGCGCGCGAAGGCGCCCATGGAAAGGTTCTCCGCGACCGTCAGCTGGCCGAAGATGCCTCGCCCTTCAGGCACCAGAACCAGTCCCTCGCGCACGAGGCGGAACGACGGCACGCCCGTGATCGTCCGGCCCGCGTAGCTCACCGTGCCGGCGGCGACCGGCAGCATCCCGCAGATCGCCTTGAGCGTGCTGGTCTTGCCCGCGCCGTTCGCGCCGATGAGGCACACCAGTTCGCCCTCGTCCACCGCGAGGTCGACGCCCCTGACCGCGCGGATGCCGCCGTAGCGGACTTCCAGTCCCTTGACCTCGAGCAGGCTCACGCCGGCGTTCCTAAATAGGCTTCGATTACCTTGGGATCCTTCTGCACCTCGGCTGGCACGCCTTCGGCGATCTTCTCGCCGTAGTCCAGCACCAGCACGCGGTCGCAGACCTTCATCACCAGCTTCATGTCGTGCTCGATCAGGAGGATCGTCGTGCCGTCGGCGCGGATCCGCTCCAACAGTTTCCTCAGCGCGACGGTCTCCGAGGCGTTCATGCCCGCGGCCGGTTCGTCCAGCGCCAGCAGCTTCGGGTCGGTGGCCAGGGCCCGCGCGATTTCGAGGCGTCTCTGGTCGCCATACGGCAGGCTGCCCGAGGCGTCGTTGGCCCGCGCGGCGATCCCGACATAGTCGAGCAATTCCAGCGCGCGCTTTTCGATCGCCGCTTCCTCTGCGAGCGTGCGCCGGTCGCGCAGCACCGCGCCCAGCACGCCGGCCCGGGTGCGCACGTGGCGGCCGATCATTACGTTTTCCAGCGCCGACAGGTTGGCGAACAAGCGGATGTTCTGGAAGGTGCGCGCGATGCCCGCGGCGGCAATCTCGTGCGGCCGCAGCCCGGTGATGTCGCGCCCGCCGAACACGAATCGCCCGGCATCCGGCGCGTAGATGCCGGTCAGCACGTTAAACAGGGTGGTCTTGCCGGCGCCATTGGGGCCGATCAGGCCGTAGATCTCTCCCGTGGCGATGCCGAACCCGACGTCGCTCAGCGCGCGGACGCCGCCGAAGCGCTTGCCGACGCCGCTCGCTTCGACCAGGGGCGTCGTTCCGACGCTCACGCCTTGCGCTCCGCGAGTTCCCGCTTTCTGACGGCGGAGGGCAGCAGGCCCGCCGGCCGGAACAGCATCACCAGCACCAGCGCAAAGCCGAATACCAGCATGCGCAGGACTTCGGGCTCGACAATCATTTTTCCGAACGCGGCCTTCTGCAGCGGCTCCACCGTGTAGCGCAGGACCTCCGGCACGAACGAGAGCAGCAACGCGCCGAGGATCACGCCCCAGATGTTGCCCATGCCGCCGAGCACCACCATCGCCACCACCATGATCGACTCGACCAGCACGAAGCTTTCCGGGGAGATGAACCCCTGGATCGCGGCAAACATGCCGCCCGCCACGCCGCCGAACGAGGCCCCCATGGCGAACGCCAGCAGCTTGATCCGCGTGGTGTCGATGCCCATGGCGCGCGCCGCGGTCTCGTCCTCGCGCACCGCCTCCCACGCGCGCCCGATCCGCGAGTTCTGCAGCCGCAGGTTGATAACGATCACGATGACCAATACAAGCAACAGCAGCCAGTAGTACTTCATCGGCCCGCTGATCGTGAGGCCAAGAAAGGTATCGGTCTTCGCGAAACTCACGTTGCCGATCCTGAACGGGTCGATGCCGGTGATGCCCTGCGGCCCGTTGGTGATGTTCACCGGGCGCGACAGGTTGTTCAGGAAAATGCGGATGATCTCGCCGAAGCCGAGCGTGACGATGGGGAGGTAATCGCCGCGCAGCTTGAGCGTGGGCGCACCGAGCAGGAGCCCGAACAGCGCGGCGGTCGCGGCGCCGATCGGCAGGATCACCCAGAACGGCAGGTGCAGGCCGAAGTGCGGCGACGCAAGCAGGGCGTAGGCGTACGCCCCCACCGCATAGAAGGCGACGTAGCCGAGGTCGAGCAACCCCGCGAAACCGACGACGATGTTCAGGCCCAGCGCGAGCAGCGTGAAGAGGATCGCGAGGTTGGTGATCCTCACCCAGGCCGTGCCGGCCTGCGAGAGCGCGAACGGCAATGCGATGAGCACGAGGCCGATGAGGACCACCGCGCTCCAGCGTGCGGCGGGGCTTTTCGACAGAGGATTCATGCGCGGTCGCCGACCCGCTCGCCCAGCAGGCCCGAGGGCCGGAACACGAGCACCGCGATCAGCACGAGGAACGCGAACACATCCTGGTAATTGCTGCCGAAGACGTTGCCCGTGAGGTCTCCGATGTAGCCCGCGCCCAGCGCCTCGACGACCCCGAGCAACAATCCGCCGAGCATGGCGCCGGGCAGGTTGCCGATGCCGCCGAGCACCGCCGCCGCGAAGGCTTTCATCCCGAGCAGCGCGCCCATCTGGTAGTGCGCGATGCCGTAGTAGCTGCCCACCATCACGCCGGCCACCGCGGCCAGCGCCGCGCCGATCACGAAGGTGGCGGCGATCATGCGGTTGATGTCGATGCCCATGAGGCCCGCCACCTGCGCGTTCTGCGCGGTTGCCCGCATCGCCGTGCCCAGGCGCGTGCGATACACGAGTAGCGCCAGCCCCGCCATCATCACCACCGACAGTCCCATGATCGCGATCTGCACGTTGGTGATCGTGGCGCCCCCGATGTGGTAGGACTCGGTCTTGATGATCTGCGGGAAGGCGAGGTTGTTGCGCGTCCAGACCAGCAACGCGAGATGCTGCAGGATGATCGAGACGCCGATCGCGGTGATCAGCGGCGCGAGGCGCGGCGCGCGGCGCAGCGGCCGGTAGGCGAGGCGCTCCATCGCGTAGGCGACCAGCATACACACCGGCACCGCGCACCCGGTGGCGACCAGCACGATCAGGAGCGGATGCATGCCGGTCGGCACCAGCACGCCGATCAGGGTGAAGGCGACCATCGCGCCGATCATCACCAGTTCGCCGTGGGCGAAGTTGATCAGCTGGATGATGCCGTAGACCATCGTGTAGCCGAGCGCCACCACGGCGTACACGCTGCCGAGCGTGAGGCCGTTGATCAGCTGCTGGATGAAGATGTCCATTACGGGGACAGGCTAGCAAAGAGCGGGCCAAAATAGAAACGGCGCTGTTCGCGCCGTTCCTGTCGTGCAGGCGGAGTACCCCTGGGGGGGTCTGAGGGGGGGCGGTCTTACCCCCCCTTCCGCGAGTTACTTTTTGGCTGCGTCTGCCTTCGGCGCTTCCTTCGCCGGCTCGGCGGCCGGTGCTGCGGGCGCTGCCGCGGGGGCGGGCGCCGCTGCAGGCGCCGGCGGCGCCATCATCGCGATGAAATCGGCGATCGGGATGGTCTTGCCGCCCTTGATCACGGCGATCGGCTCGATCTTGCCGCCCTTCATCGTGAAGATCGTCATCTCGGAGTCTTTCCGGTCGCCCTTCTCGTCGAACGCGATCGAACCGGTGGCGCCCTTGTATTCGATCTTGGCGAGTTCCGGCAGGTACTTGGCCGGGTCCGGCGAATTGGCCTTCTTGATCGCCTCGATCAGCAGGTTGGCCGCGTCATAGGTGAACGGCGAGTAGAGGATCGGGTCCTTGTCGAACTTCTTCTTGTAGTTTTCGAGGAATTTCTTGTCCGCCGCCGCCACCGGGATGCCGGCCTGCGAGCACAGCAGCCCTTCGGCGGCGTCGCCCGCGAGCTTGGCCATTTCCTCGGTGCAGGCGCCGTCGCCGAACGAGAACACCACCTTGATGCCGAGTTCGCGCGCCTGCTTCACCAGCGGCCCGCCGGTGGCGTCCATGCCGCCGTAGAAGACCGCGTCTGGCTTCTTGCCCTTGACCTTGGTGAGGATCGCCTTCCAGTCGGTGGTCTTGTCGGTGCCTTTCTCGCGCGGCAGGACCTTGATCTTGGCCGCGGTGAGCGTCTTCTCGACTTCGTTCGCGAGGCCTTCGCCGTAGGCGGTGGCATCGTCGATGATCGCCACGGTCTTAGGCTTGGAGTTCGCCGCCAGGTAGTTGGCGATGGCCGGGCCCTGCTGGTCGTCGCGTCCGACCACGCGGAACTGGTTCTTGAAGCTCTGCTCGGTCAGCTTGGGGTTGGTGGCCGAACCCGAAATCACCGGGATATTGCCCTGGTTGTAGATCGCCGAGGCCGGGATCGAGGTACCCGAATTCAGGTGGCCGACCACGCCGGCGACTTTGGCGTCTACCAGCTTTTGCGCGACCGTGGTGCCGACTTTCGGGTCGGCCTGGTCGTCTTCGCCGACGAACACGAACTTGGCATCCTTGCCGTCGATCTTGATCTTGGCCGCGTTGGCCTCGTCGACCGCCATGCGCGCGCCGTTCTCGTTGTCCTTGCCCAGGTGGGCAATGCCGCCGGTCATCGGGCCGACGTGGCCGATCTTGATTTCAATCGAAGGCGGCGGCGGGGGTGCTTCGGCGGCCTTCTTGGCGGGCTCGGGTTTCTTCTCTTCACCGCAACCGGTGAGGGCGACCGCGGTCGCTACAGCGAGCAGCGCGAGGGAAAACTGCGGGGTGATTTTCGAAAACTGCATGGTGCCTCCAAGGGGCATGGCCGTGAAAGGCGGAATCATAGCCGCGCCCCCCCTGCGGGGCAATAAAATAGCCGGGCGATGCCCGGCTTTTTTTGCTGCTGGACAGGCCTACTTCGTGGCCAGGATCCACTTCACCAGCGCCTTGACGTCGGCGTCGGGCACTTTTTCGTTCGGCGGCATCGGAATCTGGCCCCACACGCCGGTCCCGCCCTTCTTGACCTTGTCGAAAAGCTTGGCTTCGGCGGTCTTGTCGGCTTTGTACTTGGCGGCGACGTCCTTGTACGAGGGGCCGACCAGCTTCTTGTCCACCGTGTGGCAGGTCAGGCACATGTATTTCTTGGCGAGCTCGTCGCTAGCCTGGGCCGGCAGGGACAGCACGGCGCCTGCGGCGAGGGTCAGTACGAGGGGTGCGAATTTCATGGATGCTCCTTGGGCAAAGTCGTCAGTACGGTTTCAAATTCGATCCGGGCCGTAATTTACCGTGCATTCAGTTACCTGCCAACGGCCTGTTTGCAGGTACTCCGCAACGTCTCCAAGTCGGAGACCGGCAACAAGCATGTAACGCCCTGGCATACCCAGGCGTTGACAGGGGAGTTGTCCACAGGCTTGTCGAGCACCGGCGGGAGCCCCTGCGTACCGGAGGGGATTGCGAGCACCAGCGTGGACGGCCAATGCTCCCGGGCCAGCGCCTGCGACCAAACAGCCAGCGCTGCGGGCTCCCCGCGCAGGATCACCGTCGTCGGGGGCGCGATCGCCTCCTCGAGCGCGATCAACAGGGACCCGAACCCGGCGGGGTACTCGCGCATGGTCGGATAGAAGAGCTCCAGCGCGCGCTCGGCGGCGTGCCGGTAGCGTTCCTCGCCGGTCAGCGCCGCCAGCCTCTGCAGGGTGAAGGCCGCCACCCCGTTACCCGAAGGGGTGGCGTGGTCGTGACCGGGCTTGGGTCGGTGGATCAACTGTTCGTGGTCGCGGCCGGTAAAGTAAAACCCGCCGGCCTCGGAGTCCTCGAACTGGTCGAGCAGGGCATCGGCCACCTCCTGAGCGAAATCGAGGTCCTGCGGATCGAACCCGGCCTGCATGAGTTCGATCAGCGCGTCGACCAGGAACGCGTAATCGTCCAGGTACGCGTTCAGGTGGGCCCGGCCGTCCTTGTAGGTGGCGAACAGCCGCCCGTCCTTCCACATCGTGGCGCGGATGAAATCGAGCGCCCGGCGCGCCGAAGCGATCCAGTCCGGATTGCCGAAGACCCGCCCGGCGCGGGCCATGCCGCGGATCATGAGCGCGTTCCACGACACGAGGATCTTCTCGTCGCGGCCCGGCCGGATGCGCTGGTCGCGCGCGGCAAGGACCTTGGCGCGCGCCGATACAAGCACCGCTTCGTCCCCGGCCTCGCGTGCCACCGTGAGGTGCCAGTGCTTGTCCTCGACATTGGGCTCCGCATCCAGGCCGTAGTGGCGCTCGAACGCCGCGTATTCTTCCGCGCTGAGCAGGTCCTCGACCTCGTCCTTGTCCCACACGTAGAACTTGCCTTCCACGCCTTCCGAATCGGCGTCGAGACTCGAGTAGTACCCGCCCTCGGGCGACTGCATCTCACGCATCACCCAGGCGGCGGTTTCAGTTGCGACACGCGCGTAGAGCGCCTTCCCGGTCGCGGCATGCGCGTCGGCCAAGAGGAACAGCAGCGGGCCGTTGTCGTACAGCATCTTCTCGAAGTGCGGGATGGTCCACGTGCCGTCGGTGCTGTAACGGCAAAAGCCGCCGCCGAGCTGGTCGTAGATGCCGCCGAGCGCCATTCTTTCCAGCGTGAGGTCGGCCATGCCGAGCGCCTGCCCGTCCCCGTCGTGCGCGTAGCGCCGCAGGCACAACTCGATGTCGGTCGGGTGCGGGAATTTCGGTGCTTCGCCCCACCCTCCGGACTCGGGATCGAAGTTCTCACGCAGGTTCGCCATCGCTTCGACGATCGGCTGCGGGTCGAAGTCCGACGCGTGTGCCGATCCCTTGGGCTGCATGCGGGAGAACGCGATGCGCACCTGCTCGCCCTGAGCCTCAACTTCGCCACGGCGCTCGCGCCAGATGGCCGCAACCCGCTCGAGCATTTCGGTAAACCCGGGCATCCCGTAGCGCGGCTTCGGCGGGAAATACGTGCCGCCGAAAAACGGCGTGCCGTCCGGCGCGAGGAACATCGTGAGCGGCCAGCCACCGGTCTTCTGGGACAACATCTGGTGCGCGGTCTGGTAGATCTGGTCGAGGTCGGGCCGCTCCTCGCGATCGACCTTGATATTGACGAATAGGCGGTTCATCAACGCCGCGGTCTTTTCGTCTTCGAAACTCTCGTGCGCCATCACATGACACCAGTGGCAGGCCGAGTAGC
>JANNWA010000646.1:0-5192 GCA_031408275.1 Pseudomonadota bacterium | reverse complement strand
CCACCGTGCGGCTGTTCTACGAAAACCGCACGCCGGAGTTGCAGCTCATTAATCCAGATCTGAACGAGGACATCTACAACCTGATAGAAGCGGCGGAACTCGACCCCGAACAGGAAGCGAAGCTCGAGCGCGAGCTGAGCCGGCAATATCACATCCTCACCCGCGACGACCGGCTGGAGACAGTGGCCCAGGACATCGTCAAGCACTTCCTCGGCCGCGGCTTCGTGGGCAAGGCCATGGTGGTCTCCATCGACAAGGCCACGGCACTGCGGATGCATGACAAGGTCAGGAAGCACTGGGCCACCGAAACAAAGCGGGTGCAAAAGGAACTGGGGCGGCTGGCCCTGCTCCCTGGCGAATCGGTCGAAATTCGCCAGAATGTCGCGGAGCTGAAGCCGCGCCTGGAAGTACTAACAACCACCGACATGGCCCTGATCGTCTCCCCCGGCCAGAACGAGATTGCGCAGATGAAGGCGCTCGGCCTCGACATCGAGCCGCACCGAAAGCGCATGAACGAGTCGCAGCCCGGGCTGGACGAGAAGTTCAAGGACACCGAAGACCCGCTGCGCCTGGTGTTCGTCTGCGCCATGTGGCTGACCGGCTTCGACGCGCCGAGCTGCTCGACGGTGTACCTCGACAAGCCGATGCGCAACCACACGCTGATGCAGACCATCGCCCGCGCGAACCGCGTCTTTCCGGGCAAGCACAGCGGTGTGATCGTCGACTACGCCAACGTCTTCGCTTCACTGGAAAAGGCGCTGGCCATCTACGGCGCCGGCAAGGACGGCAAGAACCCGGTCAGGGACAAGAAGCAGCTGGTCGAGGAACTGCGCAATGCCATCGCCGAGGCGACGGCCTTCTGTGCCAGCCATGGCGTGCAACTCGCCAAGATCGAGCAACTGGCAGCCGGCAGCCTGGAGCGTTTGCAGCACATCGAGGACGCAATGAACGCGCTGATATCCCCGGACACGCTGCGCCGCGAGTTCTTCGGCCACGAACGGCTGGTGAGCACCCTATACCGTGCCGTCAAACCGGACCCGGCCGCATTGGAGTACGCCGGCCGAGTGGCCTGCCTGACGACCCTGGCCGAAGCCATCCGCGCCAAGCTGAACCCGAATCCGCCCGACATCTCGGAGGTACTGAACGGCATCGGCGCCCTGCTCGACCAGTCCATCACCGGGCTGGCGATCCGCGAGCAGGGGCCGCCGGCGCTAGATCTGTCGAAGATCAACTTCGAAGCGCTGGCCAAGCGGTTCAAGCAGTCCACCCACAAGAACACCGATCTCGAAGTGCTCAAGGCGGCGATCCGCGCCCAGCTGGAGAAGATGATCCAGCTCAACCGTACCCGCACCGATTTCGCCGAGAAGTTCGAGTCGCTGATCGAAAGCTATAACGCTGGCAGCCGCAGCATAGAAGAACTGTTCGAGGAACTGGTCAAGCTGAGCAACAGCCTGAACGAGGAACAGGAGCGGCACGTGCGCGAGAACATGAGCGAGGAGGAACTCGTCATCTTCGACATCCTCACCCGCCCCGCGCCCGAACTGAGCACCGGGGAGCGCGCCGAAGTGAAGAAGGCCGCGCGCGAACTGCTCGCCCGCCTCAAGGCACTGCTGGTGCTCAACTGGCGGCAGAAATCCACCGCGCGCTCGCAGTTGAAACTGACGATCGAAGACACGCTCGACAAGGGCCTGCCGCGCGCCTACACGCGAGAGCTGTACCAGCAGAAGTGCTCGGCAGTGTTCGAGCACGTGTATGAGAGCTACCCGGAGCGGGATGCGGGTGTATACGCGGCAGCGGGAGCAGTCCAGTAGCGAATTCGTTGCCGGACACTTTCCTGAATTTCAGTTAATTATTCTTGTAACATCTAGCCTGGTAGCCGCTATCCTGCCAGTTTATGTACCGGTACTGGTACATACCTTCGCGCCTCAGCGCATCACTCCGTCAAGGAACGCGGCCACTTCGCGCAGCACCGCCTTTTCCCCGCCGGAAAGGTAGCGCCCGCCTTCGGCAATCTCCAGTTGCCTGGATCCGGGCAGCTTGGCGAGGATCCGCGCCCGCGCGTCCGCCGGGCCGCGGATTCCGCGGTAATCGGACGCGCCGTAGAGGTCGAGCACCGGGAAGGAGGCGCCGGACACGCCGTCGAACACGCCGTAGTAGGACAGCGCCACCCAGGCGGACACCGGCGCGCCCTGCCTGCGGCGAAGGATGTCGCCGAGATATTCATGCGCCATGCCCGCACCCATCGCGTGAGAGACTATGGCGATGCGCTGCGCTCCCTTGTCGTGCAGGTACTGCATCCCGGCCGCGATGCGCCGCGCCGCCTCGGGATGCAGTTGGCGGTACGCCGCGCCGTCTTCCTCCCCGGCGGGAAGCACCGGCATCTGCAACGAAAGCGTCGTGTACCCGCGGTCGGCCAGGTGCGCGCGCAACTCCCCGGTGATGCCGTGATCCGGGTGCAGCCCGGGGCCGTGGGCCAGCAATACCGCGCCGCGCGGCCGCCCGGCCTGCGTATACAGGGCGAGGAACGTTCCGTCCGCGGCCTGGAGCCGGACGGCGTCGCCGACCACAAGGCCCGGAACGATCTCGTCGGCCCAGCGCTTTTCGCGCGCCGCGTCCGAGCGGGACTGTGCACAGGCCACGCCGCAGGCCATCGCCAGCGCGAGCCAGGCTGCCACGGTGCGGTGGGGTCGGATTGACATGAGCGGTCGGATTATACGGACGCTGGCGGCGGCAGCGGTAGCTGCGACGACCGCTTCATGCGCAATTCTCGACGCCTGGGAGCGCGAGCTCGTGTTCCGCCCGCGCACCGCGGACTGGGCCGGCTACTCGCCGCAGATCCTTTCCGAGGAGGACGTCTGGATTCCGGTCGGCGACAATGGCGACAAGCTGCACGGCTGGTGGCTGGAAGCGCCGGGAGCGCGATTCACCCTGGTGTACTTTCACGGTGCGCGCGTCAACCTGACCGGCAGCGTGTACCGGCTGCGCGGGTTCCGCAGCGCGGGCTACAACGTCCTCGCGATCGACTACCGGGGTTTTGGCCGCAGCACGTCCGCACTGCCCTCGGAGGCGTCCGTCTACGAGGATGCGCAAGCGGCCTGGACCTGGCTGGATGGCCGAGTACCGGATCGTGGCCGCCGCGTCCTCTACGGGCACTCGATCGGCGGGCCGATCGCGGCTGAGGTGGCGCTGCGCGGCGGCGGCGCCGCGGCACTGGTGCTGGAGTCCGCGCCGACCTCCGTTGCGGAGATGACCCCTTTGGGCGCCCTGGTCACGCAGCGGCTGGACCTGGTCGACAAGCTCAAGCGGCTCGACCTGCCGGTGGTGATCGTCCACGGCGCGCAGGACGGCATCGTTCCCCCGGAAATGGCGCAGCGGCTATTCGATGCCGCGCGCGGGCCCAAGCGCCTGGTCATGGTGGAAGGCGCCGGCCACAGCTGGGTCATTCGCCGGGGCGGGACCGCGGTGTTCGAGGCGCTCGAGGCTCTGGCCGGCCCGTCACGCTGAACTGGCGGGGCGCGGATCGGGAGGACCCGTTTACACCGGCAGCACCAGCGCTGGTGTTCGCCAGCGCACAGATTTATCCCCTCGCGTGGACGACACTGGCCCAACTTTCAAAGGACGGGCCATGAAATCCAACACTGTCGTTCGAACTCTTCTGCTGTCGGCTTTTCTCGCGGCGGGTGCCGCGGCAGGCCCCGCTTTCGCACAGATCAACGTCACCATCAGCTTGGCGCCACCAGCGCCGCAGTATGAAGTCATGCCGGCGATGTCCCCGGGCTACGTCTGGGCGCCGGGATACTGGGCCTGGACCGGAGACCGCCATGTCTGGATCCGCGGCCGGCCCATCGTCCAGCGCGAAGGCTATCGCTGGGCGCCGGATCGCTGGGAGCAGGGCAACAACGGCTACTACCGGCACGAAGGCCGCTGGGAACACGATGGTGACAAGAAGCCCAAGAAAGCCAAGAAGGACAAGAAGGACAAGAAGGACAAGAAAGACAACCACGGGCACAAGCACGACAGTTGACCTGCGAGCGCCCTCGCGAGCGCTCCTAAGCGCGCGGCGCCTTCCACAGCCGCTGCAGCACCCGGAACGCGAGCAACGTCAGCGGGATCATCAGCCACAACCCCACCGCAAACCACAGCGGTGCGGCGGGTTCCTGGGTGGCGTCCAGGATCCAGCCGGCCAGCGGCGGGATCGCGGACAACCCGATGAAGTACATCGTGGATGAAACCCCGAACCCGGCGTTGCGGCTGCCCGGCCGCAGCACCTCCGAGGGCAGGGCCATGATGCCGCCGGTGCAGCCGCCGCGCAGCAGGCCGAAGAGCAGGATCCACAGCAGCGCCGGCCCGGACTGCGGCAGCATGAAGCAGGCGAGCGCCGCACCCAGCGCCCCGCAGGTGATGAAGAGGTTGGGCTTTTTCGTGCGGTCGGTGAGGACGCCGCCCAACGGCACCGAGGCAAGCGCCACGACGGCCGAGAGGCTGACGAGGAATCCGGCCTGCGCCACGCTCGTGCCGCGCGCGATCAGCAGCACCGGCGCAAAGCTCATGAACACCACGTAGCCCGAGGCGAACCACATCCGCATGCTGGCGGCCAGCAGCGCGAGGACGAACTCGTGGAAGCTCAGCTGCAGCCCGCGCCGCAGCCGGGCCGGCGTCGCAGTCGAAGCAACCACCTCCGGGTCGCGATAGACCGCCAGCACCATGGCGAGCGCCACGCCGGTCAACGCAGCGCTGGCGAGCATGGCCGCCTGCCAGGAACTGAAAGCCGCGATGCCCGAGAGCAGCCCGGTGGCCACGCCTATGCCCAGGCCAAAGCTGGCCGCGTTGATGGCCATGGCGGTGGAGATTTCACGGCCCGCGAACCAGTCGGTCACCACCTTGAGGGCCTGCGTGGTCAGCACCGCCGCACCGCTGCCGCCGACCAGCCGGGCTCCGATCATCACGGCGTAGGACTCGGTAGCGGCCATCAGCAGCGCCGAGGCCAGCATCAGCGCCAGCGCGATCGCCATAGTGCGCCGGTCGCCCAGCCGCGCGGCCAGCATGCCGCCGGGCAGCGCGAGGAACACGCCGGGCAGCATGAACAGGCCCGTGAGCACGCCGATCTCGGCGTACGAGAGCCCCACCTGCGCGACCAGGAAGGGCGCCAGCGCCTGCACCGACTGCATCTGCATGGCCGCCGCCAGCCCGAT
>JANNWA010000645.1:0-7937 GCA_031408275.1 Pseudomonadota bacterium | reverse complement strand
GTCCCCGGTCTTGGGTGCGCCCGCCGCACCGGACGTATGGCAGGCGCCGCAGACGGCCTTGTTGAGTTCCTCGCCGGTCTTGAAGACCTTGGGCGCGTTCGCGTCCACCACCTCGACCCGGCCCACCGGCTGGATGCGCGCGGCCACGGCCGCGGGCGCGAGCGCCGCAGGGTCGGGCTTCTGCTCGCCCAGCACGAGGTAGACCAGCATCAGGATGCCGAAGATCGGGATCACGAACGACAGCAGCAGGACCACCAGCAGCTGCTGCGGGGTCTTGATGAAGGATTCGTGCTCATCGTGCGCGGCGGACTGGCTCATGCAGGCTTTCCTTTGCTGGATTCGCGGGTGCGGGGGGCGGCAAAGCCATGATTTTAGCGCGAAAGTCGCCCCGGGGAAAACCCGCCGCGTGGACGAACAGGGGCAAAAGCGATATTCTCTGCGCCCTTGCGGACGGGCCTGTCGGAGCCGGAACCGCAAGCCGCACCACAGGGCGCCCGTAGCTCAGCTGGATAGAGTACTGCCCTCCGAAGGCAGGGGTCACTGGTTCGACTCCAGTCGGGCGCGCCACCCATTCCCCCCGCACTCCCGCATTCCCTCCGGCGCGCGAAGCGCCGCCCGCTACTTCAGCGGGGAGAACGGCGCGGCAAGCAGGATCTTGTTTTCCTGCGCCACGGTCGTGTAGGGCGCGTCCGGCGCGGCGGCGGGCGGCCAGGTGCCGCTGGCGATAGCCTGGGCGCGCACGGCGGTGCGCTGCTCGAGCGACTTGTACGGCCAGATGTGGACGAACTTGTTCAGCGCGCCCAGCTCGGAAAACCACGTCGCGATCACGGGCGAAAGCTTCTGCCGCGCCGCCAGCGCGCCGGCCCAGGCTTTCTGCACCTTCGGTCCGTCGCCGGGCGCGAGGGTATAGCTGCGCATCTCGAAATAAGGGCCCACGTCGCCGGGTTCGAGCAGGGGTGAATTGTCCCAGGGCACCATGATGTCCGACTGCATGTTAAGGATGAACTCGGCGGTCACCGGCGGCCACTTGCGGGTCGCCACGGCCGCCGCGCGGATGCGCTTCCGCTCCTCTAAGTCTTTGTAGGGCCAGACGTGGATGATCTGGTTCAGCGGGCCGATCTCGGTGTACCAGAACGCCGCCAGCGGCGACAGTTCGAGGCGCTTCGGGAGGGCGTCCGTCCAGCGCTTGAGCACCTCGGGCAGCGAGCGGGGCTTGAGGTCGTAGGTGCGCATTTCGTAGATCATCGGAACTCTCCTTCGTTTGAGTTGTCTTCGGTAGTGGGAGATACTTTACCAAGACGCGGGCGCAATGCCCCGTCCTAACCAAAGCGGAGCGCCGATCTCGGCCTCCGTACAAGGAGGAATTACCGTGATCTCGTTGCGCCGTTTGTCCGGTGGCCTGCTGGCTGCCTTTTGCCTTGCCTCGCCGTTCGTCTCACCTGCCGCATTGGCGCAGTACCCCACCAAACCCGTGTCCATCATAGTGCCTTTCGCGGCCGGCGGCCCGACCGACACCGTGGCGCGCGTCATGGCGCAGGCGATGACGAAACCCATGGGACAGACGCTGCTGGTCGAGAACAAACCCGGCGCGGGCGGCACGATCGCCGCCGAGGCGGTCGCCAAGGCCAGCCCCGATGGCTACACGGTGCTGCTGCACCACATCGGCATGTCGACCGCGCCCGCGCTGTATCGCACGCTGCGCTACAACGCCACCGAGAGCTTCGAGCCGATCGGACTGATCGCGGACGTGCCGATGACGCTGGTGGGCAAGTCCACACTCCCGGCCAAGGATTTCAAGGAACTGCTCGCCTACGTGAAGGCCAACAAGGATAAGGTGACTTATGCCAACGCCGGCATCGGTTCGGCCTCGCACCTGTGCGGGATGCTCTTCATGAGCGCGATCGAGACCGACCTCACCACCGTGCCGTACAAGGGCACCGGCCCGGCCATGAACGACCTCCTCGGCGGGCAGGTCGACTTCATGTGCGACCAGACCACCAACACCACCTCGCAGATCAAGAGCGGCAAGATCCAGGTGTACGGCGTCACGACGAAGACCCGCGTCGCCTCCCTCAAGGACGTCCCGACGCTCCAAGAGCAGGGGCTCAAGGGGTTCGAGGTCGCAGTCTGGCACGGTTTCTACGTGCCCAAGGGCACGCCCAAGGCGGTGATCGACAAGCTGGTCGCGGGGCTGCAGGAAGCCCTGCGTGACCCGGTCGTCAAGACCCGCTTCAACGACCTCGGCACCGACCCGATCGCACAAGACAAGGCCACCCCGGCTGCGCTGCGCGCGCACCTCAAGGCCGAGATCGACAAGTGGACCCCGCTCATCAAGAAGGCGGGTGTCTACGCAGACTGAACCCGGCGTGTCCGCACCACTGAAGGCCGGCAGCCTCGCGCTGCTGGCCTTTTTCCTTTCAGCGGGCGCCGCGCGGGCCGACGAGGCCGTGTGGAAGCGCATCGCGCAGGGCGGCGTCGCGGTGATGATCCGCCACGCGCAGACCGTGCCGGGCGTCGGCGACCCGCCGGGTTTTCGCGTCGGCGACTGCGCCACGCAGCGCAACCTGTCGGCGGAAGGCCGCGCGCAGGCGCGGCGGCTGGGCGCGGCGTTCAAGGCGCGCGGCATAGCGCCCGCGCGTGTGCTGAGTTCGCAATGGTGCCGCTGCATCGATACCGCCGTCGAAGCCTTCGGCCGCCACGCGGAGGAGCCCGCGCTGAATTCGTTCTTCGAGGAGCGCAGCGGGGAGCCAGGGCAGAGCGCCGCCGTGCGCAAACTGATCGCGGGCGTGAAGCGCGGCGAGGTGCTCGTCCTCGTCACGCACCAGGTCAACATCACCGCGCTGGAAGGCGCTCCCGTATCGCAAGGCGAGATGTTCGTCTTCGCCCCCGCCGGCAAGACCGTCAAGCTGGTCGGGCGCATCGCCGCGCCCTAGAAACAAAAAAGGCGCCCGCGGGCGCCCTTCTTGTTTCTCACTTCCCTCTATGCCACCCCGTGCTTCTTGAACCACGCCAGCATGCGCTTCCAGCCGTCATCGGCGGCTTCCTTGCGGTAGCTCGGCCGGTAGTCCGCATGGAAGGCGTGCGGCATGTCGGGATAGACGTGGATCATCGATTCCTTCTCCTTGCCGAAGGCGAGCAGCGCCGCGCGCATGCGCTCGACCATCACGACCGGGATCCCGGTGTCGGCGCCGCCGTACAGGCCCAGCACCGGCGCATTGAGCTGGTCGGCGACGTCAAGCGGCGTAAGTGTCTGCGCGGGCGGTGCCGAGTTCATCCCGCCGTACCAGGCCACGCCCGCCTTGATCTTCTTGCTGTGCGCCGTGTACATCCACACCGTGCGGCCGCCGCGGCACATGCCGGTGATGCCGATTTTCTTCGCGTTGGCTTCGGGTTGCTTTTCGATCCAGCCGACCAGCGCGTCCATGTCGGCCAGCATCGTCTTGTCGTCGAGCCCGTTGGCGATCGGCAGGACTTCCTTGATGTCGGTCATCTTGGAGAGGTCGCCCTTGCGGAAATACGGGTCGAAGGTCACGGCGAAATACCCGACCTGGGCAAGTCGGCGGCAGATGTCCTGCTGGTAGCGGTGCATGCCGAAGATCTCCGGCACTACGATCACGACCGCGCGCTTGCCGGGCTTATCGGGCATTGCCGCATAGCCCGGCATCTGGCCGCCCTCGACCGCCACCTTGAGGTCCATCGCCTTGAGGCCCTCGGAGGACGTGCTGATCGCGGTCTGCGCCACCGCCGGGCCCGCGCTCAGCGCAAAGCCTGTCGCGAGGCCGGTGGCCACGCTGCCGGCGATGAAGCCGCGGCGCGAGACCTTCACCGGGGGCATCAGGCTGTTGAAATGCGGGTCGTCAAGCAGGCTGGCGGGTTGGTTCTTCTGCACGTGCGTATCTCCCTCGGGTTGGATGGGCGGAACTAATAGAATACGTTTTCCGCGCGCAGTTTATTCCATCCAGGGCAGATAATGAACACCAATCCGATCAGCCGTTTCCCCGTGCCAGAACTCGCCGATCTCCCCGTGGATATCCGTGAGAAGCTCCTCGGAGTGCAGGAGAAGGCCGGGTTCATCCCCAACGTATTCCTCGCCCTCGCCCACCGGCCGGAGGAATTCCGCGCGTTCTTTGCCTACCATGACGCCCTCATGGACAAGGAGGGCGGACTCACGAAGGCCGAGCGCGAGATGATCGTGGTGGCGACCTCGGGGGCCAACGAGTGCCAGTACTGCGTGGTCGCGCACGGCGCGATCCTGCGCATCCGCGCCAAGGACCCCCGCCTGGCCGACCAGGTGGCGATCAACTACCGCAAGGCCGATATCACCCCGCGGCAGAGGGCAATGCTCGACTTCGCGATGCACATCGCGCTGGACGCGGCGAGCGTGGGCGACGACGACCTGGCCGAACTGCGCGAGCACGGCTTCTCGCAGGAGGACATCTGGGACATCGGCGCGATCGCGGCGTTCTTCGCGCTGTCCAACCGCATGGCCAACCTGACCAGCATGCGGCCCAATGACGAGTTTTATCTGATGGGCAGGATTCCGAAGGGAAAATGAGTACTGGCATCATCCTGTTCGCGCACGGCGCCCGCGATCCCGAGTGGGCGCGGCCGCTGCACAGATTGCAGCGCATGCTGCAGGAGAGGATGCCCGAGGCGGCGATCGAAACGGCGTTCCTCGAGTACATGACGCCTTCGCTGGAGGACGCCGCCTCCGGGTTGATCGCGCGCGGCGCCACCGAACTGTCCATCGTGCCGGTGTTCATCGCCAACGGCGGGCACCTGCGCGAGGATCTCCCGCGGCGCGTGGAGGCGCTCGGGAAGCTGCACTCCGGCGTCGCGGTGCGCATCGCGCCGCCGATCGGCGAGGTCGACACCATCCTGTCGGCCATCACCGGCTGGATCGAGGGGATGCATCGGTAGGCGAGGCTAGACGAGAAGAGGGGGCTCCGCCCCCTCCTCAAACCTCCCCCGGCAAGGTGTTTGGGCACGCTTCTTGCGAATTCCCCTGTCCTGAGGACTGAGTTTTAGGGGACAGCCATGCTGCGCGTCATGATTGTCGACGACAGCGCCGATTCACAACGCCGTTCGCTTTACCTGCGGCTGATGCTCGAACAGGTCGGCTATATGGTGGTGGCCGAGGTGTTCGAGCCGAGCAGGATCTACGAGGCGGTGAAGACGCGCGCGCCCGACGTCATCATCATCGATACCGAGTCACCCTCCCGGGATACGCTGGAGCACATCGCGGTGCTGTCCGAGACCGCCCCGCGCCCCATCGTCATGTTCAGCGCCGATCGGGCGAGCGACACCATCCGCGAGGCTGTCCAGGCCGGAGTGTCTGCTTACATCGTCGATGGGCTCGCCGTGGAAAGGGTGCAGCCGATCATCGAAGTCGCCATGGCGCGGTTCGAGTCGTACCAGGCCGTGAAGACCGAGCTCGCCCAGGTGAAGACCAAACTTTCCGAGCGAAAGCTCGTGGAGAAGGCCAAGGGCGTCCTGATGAAGGCCAGGTCCATCGACGAGGACCATGCCTACGCGGCCCTGCGCAAGATGGCCATGGAGCGCAGCCTCACGATCGGGGAAGTGTCCCGGCAGCTGCTGGCGGTGTCCGACCTGCTGGGATGACCGGCCCGCCCTGGCCGCCCTTTGGTGCGCAGCATGGTGCGCACAAAAATGCATTGTGCACCGCAATAGAGCGTGTTCTGGCCAAAACCCCGGCCAAAAGGATGGCATGACCATTGCATAGGTAGGGATGTCCGGTCGGACCAACGGCGGTCCGGCCATGCATTGAACAACGGCGTTCTCGTGCCTGCCCGCGATTTTGCGGAGCGTGCCCGACAACGCCGTTTTTGTTTTCCGGAACCCAAGCAATGGAGAAGAGCCATGACCGAAGCAACGAAGCCCGCAAAGCCCCAGACACGCCGCCGCTTCCTCAAGAAAGCCACTAAAGCCGTCGGCGCCGCCTCCCTCATGGCCATGATTCCCGCCCCCCTGCGCAGCACCGTCTGGGCCGCCGGCTCGGACGCGCCCGAGAAGAAGGAAGTCCGGATCGGCTTCATCCCGCTCACCGATTGCTCCTCGGTGGTCATGGCCTCGGTGATGGAATTCGACAAGAAGTACGGCATCAAGATCATCCCCACCAAGGAAGCCTCCTGGGCGGCAGTGCGCGACAAGCTGGTCAACGGCGAGCTTGACGCGGCGCACGTGCTGTACGGCCTCATCTACGGCGTGCAGATGGGCATCGGCGGCCCCAAGAAGGACATGAACATCCTGATGAACCTGAACCACAACGGCCAGGCCATCACGCTGTCTTCCAAATTGCACGAGAAGGGCGTCAAGGACGGCGCCACCCTCAAGGCCTTGATGGACCGCGAAAAGCGCGAGTACACCTTCGCGCACACCTTCCCGACCGGCACGCACGCCATGTGGATCTACTACTGGCTGGCGGCCAACGGCATCAACCCGTTCTCCGACGTAAAGTCCATCACCGTGCCGCCCCCGCAGATGGTGGCCAACATGCGCGTGGGCAACATGGACGGCTACTGCGTGGGCGAGCCGTGGAACAACCGCGCGATCGTCGACAAGATCGGCTTCACCGCCGAGACCACGCAGGGGATCTGGAAGGACCACCCCGAGAAAGTCCTCGGCACCACCGCCGAGTGGGTGAAGAAGAACCCGAACACCGCACGGGCCATGACCGCCGCGATCATCGAGGCCGGGCGCTGGATCGACGCCTCGCTCACCAACCGGCAGAAGACGGCCGAGACGGTCGCCGACAGGTCCTACGTGAACACCGACAAGGACGTGATCCTCGCGCGGATGCTCGGCCGCTACGACAACGGCATCGGCAAGACCTGGGACGACAAGGACGCGATGAAGTTCTTCAACGACGGCTTCGTGACCTACCCGTTCCTGTCCGATGGCATGTGGTTCCTGACCCAGCATCGCCGCTGGGGCCTGCTCAAGTCCGATCCCGATTACCTGGGCATCGCAAAGCAGGTGAACCGCATCGACATCTACAAGGAGGCCGCGAGCGCCGCCAAGGCTTCGATGCCCAAGGATCCGATGCGCACCTCCAAGATGATCGACGGGGTGGTCTGGGACGGAAAGGACCCCATAAAGTACGCCGGCGGCTTCAAGATCAAGGTGGCCTAGATGAGCGCGATCCGCTTGCGCAAGGAAGACGCGTTCGCCGCGCCCGTGCTGGTGCACAGCTCGCCCGCGCATCCGGCCGCTCCTGCCATAGAAGAGCGTGCCCGCAAGGCGGCGGCCAAGGCGCCTGCCGCCCAGGGCACCGGCTACCGGCGCGTCCGTGCCCCGGAGTGGATGGTCAGCGTGATCGCCATGGTGCTCGGCATTGCAGCGTGCGTCGGCGCCTGGGCGTTGGTGTCGAAGTTCAACGCCAGCATCCCGGCGCCCGGCATCGTCTGGGACGCGGCGGTGAAGATCTTCTCCGACCCGTTCTACCGCAAGGGTCCCAACGACCAGGGCATCGGCTGGAACGTGCTCATGTCGCTGCAGCGCGTGGGCGTCGGTTTCGGGTTGGCGGGCCTTGTCGGCATCCCGCTGGGCTTTGCCGTGGGCCGCTTCAAGTTCCTCTCCGACATGGCCGCGCCCATCATCGCGATCCTCAAGCCCGTCTCGCCGCTCGCGTGGCTGCCGATCGGCCTGCTCGTGTTCAAGGCCGCCAACCCGGCGGCGATCTACGTGATCTTCGTCTGCTCGCTCTGGCCGATGATCGTCAACACCGCGGTCGGCGTTCGCCAGATCCCGCAGGACTACCTTAACGTGGCTCGCGTGCTCAACCTTTCCGAATGGAAAGTGTTCACCAAGATCCTCTTCCCCGCGGTGCTGCCTTACATGATCACCGGCGTGCGCCTGTCAGTGGGCGTCGCCTGGCTGGTGATCGTCGCGGCCGAGATGCTGACCGGCGGCGTGGG
>JANNWA010000644.1:0-7238 GCA_031408275.1 Pseudomonadota bacterium | reverse complement strand
CGATCGCGTCGCGCAGCGGCCCGAAATCGGTGTCGGAGTCGAGTTTCGTTGTTTCGGTCATGGTCAACGGAGTGTACCAAGCCGCGCCGTTCGGGGGCGATGCGGATAAACTGCCGGCTTTCGCGAACCGGAGCATCCCATGGCCAGAAAACCCAACCTCATCGTCATCCTCATCGACGACCTGCGTTTCGACGAGACGAGCATCTCCGGCCATCCGTACATGAAGACCCCGAACATCGACCGGCTGGCCCGTGAAGGCGCGATGTTCGAGAACGCGTTCCACACGACTCCGCTGTGCTCGCCGAACCGCGCCTCGATCCTCACCGGCCAGTACGCCTCGCGCCACGGCATTATCGACAACGTGGGCCGCGACATCGCGAGCCATCGCCTAGACAACTACCACATTGCCCTCAAGGCGCTCGGCTACGAGACGGCGCATGTGGGCAAGTGGCACATGGGCAACGACTCGAGCCCGCGACCCGGCTACGACCACTGGGTGAGCTTCAAGGGGCAGGGCCAGCTCGAGAACCCCATGCTCTGGGAGAACGGCGGCGAGCACCAGGTGCAGGGCTACATGACCGACATCCTGAACCAGCGCGCCGTCGACTTCGTGAAGAAGAAGCGCAAGACCCCGTTCTCGCTGTTCTTCGCGCACAAGGCCGTGCACCCGGACCTGCACCAGAACGCCAGTGGCGGGATCGACGCGTCCACCATCGGCGGTTACACGCTGCCCGAGCGGCACAAGGACCTGTATAAGGGCATGACGTTTCCGAAGCGCCCCAACATGCTGCCCCTCGAGCAGGTGGCAAAGGACAAGCCCGCGCTCCGGATGATGTTCGAGGCCCGCGCCCAGCCCCTGTCGCGCGACATCCTCGCCGCGATGGACGGCGGCACGCAGGAGGAGATCAGGAAGCGCGCCGCGATGATGGCCTCCGTGGACGAGGGTGTCGGCATGCTCCTGGAAGCGCTCGAGGCGACGAAGCAGCTGGACAACACCTGCATCATCTTCCTTGGCGACAACGGCTTTTTCTTCGGCGAGCACGGTCTTACCGTCGAGCGGCGTTTTGCCTACGAAGAGGGCATCCGCACGGCCTTTTTCGTGCGCTATCCGAAACTCATCCCGGCGGGCAGCAAGTTCGAACAGATGATCCTGGCCATCGACATTGCCCCCACCCTGATCGAGCTGGGCGGCGGCAAGCCGGGCGACACGGTGCAGGGTAAGTCGCTGGTCCCGCTGATGAAGGGCAAGGCGAAGAAATGGCGGCAATCGTTCCTGTGCGAATACTGGAGCGAAGGCGCCTGGCCCTGGATCGTCGGCATGGGCTACAAGGCCGTGCGCACGGAAAAGTACAAGTACATCCACTGGACGCACCACCAGGGCATGGCCGAGATGTACGACCTCGAAAAGGACCCCTACGAGATGAAGAACCTCGCGTCCGATCCCGCCGTAGCGAAGGAGCGCGAGGCGGTGAAGAAGGAGCTGCGCAAGCTCACGGCCGAAGCGCTGGGAATCTAGGAGCCGCCATGCCCACGATCAACTCCATCGAACAGCTCCGCAGCCTTTACGCCCAGCCCACCGAGCGGGCGGTCAAGAAAGAGCTGACCTACGTGGACAAGCATTGCCGCAGCTTCATCGCCTTGTCCCCCTACGTGGTGCTGTGCACCTCGGACGCGCAGGGCAACCTAGACGCCTCGCCGCGCGGCGGCATGCCCGGGTTCTGCAAGGTCGCCGACGAACACATGGTGCTGATGCCCGACCGCCCCGGCAACAACCGGCTGGACAGCTTTACCAACATCCTCCAGACCGGGCGCATCGGGCTCCTGTTTTTCGTTCCCGGCGTGGACGAGATGCTGCGCGTGAACGGGACAGCCGAACTGCGCACGGACGAGGCCCTGTGCGGCCAGTGCGTGGAGCAGGGCAAGGCGCCCAAGGTTGTGTTGACGGTCGCCGTGCGCGAGGCGTACCTGCATTGCGCCAAGGCGATCATGCGCTCGGGGCTGTGGAAGCCCGAGACGCAGGTGCCGCGCAGCGTGCTGCCCTCGATGGGGCAGATGATCCACGACCAGTCGGGCGGCGCCACCGCGATCGAGCCCCAGGAAGTGGTGCTGGCGCGGTATCGCGAACAGCTTTACTGAGGCCTCGGGCCAGCCCGCAGTTACGCGCAGGAATTACGAATAGCCGACGCCCTGGGTGTTCACGTACAGGGCGTAGACCGACGTGCTCGCCGCCATGAACAGGCGGTTGCGGTGCACGCCGCCGAAGCACAGGTTGGCACAGCGTTCGGGCAGGTCGATGCGGCCGATCAGCTTGCCTTCCGGGTTAAAGACGTGCACCCCGTCGAGGCCGTCCTGTCCCATGCCCCAGCCGCACCACAGGTTCCCGTCCATGTCGACGCGAAATCCGTCAGGCGTGCCGGGGCCGGCGTCGATCAGCGCACGGCGGTTGGCGAGTTTCCTGCCGTCCACGACTTCATAGGCGAGGATCTTGCGCGGCGTTGCGCGCGACTCGACGATGTAAAGCAGCTTTTCGTCCGGCGAGAACGCCAGGCCGTTGGGCTGGTTGATACCCTCGGCCGCGACCTCGATCTCCCCGGAAGGATCGACGCGGTAGACGTTCATCGGCAGTTCGGGCGTCGCCTTGCCGCCTTCATACCAGCCCAGGATGCCGAAGGTCGGGTCGGTGAACCAGATCGAGCCGTCCGACTTCACCACGAGGTCGTTCGGCGAGTTGAGGCGTTTGCCCTGGAATGAATCGGCGATGACCGTGAGCGTGCCGTCGTGCTCCGTGCGGGTGACGCGGCGCCCGCCGTGCTCGCAGCTCACTATGCGTCCCTGCCGGTCGCGCGTGTGGCCGTTGGCGTTGTTGGAGGGCTTCCTGAACACGCTCACGGCGCCGGTCTCTTCGTCCCAGCGCAGCATGCGGTTGTTGGGGATGTCACTCCAGAGCAGGGACCTCGAATCGCCGAGCCACACCGGCCCCTCGGCCCAGCGGCAACCGGTGGCGATGCGTTCGACCTTCGCGAGGCCGATGCGATAGCGGTCGAAGGCCGGGTCGATCGTGACGACCGAAGGATCCGGATAGCGGGGGCTGGGCTGGAAGTCGGGTGAATGCGCCGATGGGTGGGCGGTGTGGTGGATCAGGTGCTCGGCCATGGGGGTCCCGGGTTCAGTTAAGGTGGACGTATTCGTACTCGACCGCCATGTTGTTGATGCCGCGCTCAGGCGGGGCGATCCAGCCGGCCATCTTGCCCGGGGTCACGACTTTCTGCATCAGGCTTTTCACAAACGCCCGGTCCTCCTGCGAGGGCACCCATTCATCCTTGCGGCGCGCGTACTCGTCGTTGCCGACCAGCTTGCCCTGTGGGTCGACGGGCAAACCGGCCCAGGCGCCGATCGAGCGGCGGAAGTGCATGTTGGGCAGCGTAAGGCGGAAATCGTGCCCGGCGCGCTCGATGGCGCGGTTCCAGCGGCGCATGCCGATCTCGCAGTCCTTGAGGTAGGACTCGCGCATGACTTCGTTCAGGGCGTTCAGCATGGGCACGTCCTGCACGCCCTCGGGCGTCTCGAGCTTGAGTGTCGCGTCGCGAAGCACGTGGTCGGTGTAGGTGGCTTCGTCCGGCCGGCCCTTGAGGCCGTTGGCGAACGTGGCGGCGGAGTTCGAGGAGATTTCGTTGCCGAACAGGTCCAGCGACGAAGAGCACCAGAAGTTGATGTACTTCTGCAGGAGCGGCAGGTCTACGGCGCCCTTGCGGCGGATCGCGGCCGGGTCGTCGGTGCCCAGTTCCTTCATGACTTCCAGCGTGCGCTTGATCACCCGGCCGATTCCGGTTTCGCCCACGAACATGTGGTGCGCCTCCTCGGTGAGCATGAAGCGGCAGGTGCGCGAGAGCGGGTCGAACGAGGATTCGGCGAGGCTCTTCAGCTGGTACTTGCCATCCCGATCCGTAAAGTAGGTGAAGCAATACAGCGACAGCCAGTCGGTGATCGGCTCGTTGAAGGTTGAAAGGATCCGCGGCTTGTCCGCGTCGCCCGAGTGGCGGGCAAGCAGTTCCTCGGCCTCCTCGCGCCCGTCGCGGCCGAAGTAGGCGTGGAGCAGGTACACCATCGCCCACAGGTGGCGGCCTTCCTCGACGTTGATCTGGAAGAGATTCCTCAGGTCATACAGCGACGGGCAGGTGTGCCCGAGCAGGCGCTGCTGCTCGACCGACGCGGGTTCGGTGTCGCCCTGCGTGACGATCAGGCGGCGAAGCGTGGAACGGTATTCGCCCGGCACCTGCTGCCAGACCGGCTGGCCCATCGCGTCGCCAAAGCCGATCTTGCGGTCCGGGACCTGGTCGGCGAGGAAAATTCCCCAGCGGTAGTCAGGCATTTTCACCGAGCCGTACTGCGCCCAGCCGTCGGCGTCCACGGAAACCGCGGTGCGCAGGTACACGTCGGAGGCCTGAAAGTCGCTCGGCCCCATCTCCTGCCACCAGTTGAGGAAGCTCGGCTGCCAGTGTTCGAGGGCCCGCTGCAGCGTCTTGTCGTTGGCGATGTTGACGTTGTTGGGGATTTTCTCTGCGTAGTCGATTGCCATGGTTAGACTCGTTCCCAGTTGAATTTCGGTTTGCTGCCGGTGCCGTAGAGTTTCAGCGCGCCTTGCTCGCCAACGGCGTTGGGGCGGTTGAATACCCAGTTCTGCCATGCGGTGAGGCGCCCGAATATCCGCGTCTCCATGGTCTCGGCGCCCGCGAAGCGCAGGCTCGCCTCCATTGCGGTCAATGCATCCGGCGACTGGCTTGCGCGCTCCTCGATCGCGAGGCGGATCTCGTCGGCCCAGTCGAGGTCGTCCGGCGTGATCGTCACGAGGCCCAGTTCGCGCGCAGCGTCCGCATCCAGCGGCTCGCCGATCGCCGACCGGCAGCGTTCGATGGGCGCTTCCTCGTCGCAAAAGCGCGTGGCGATCCGCGTGCGGTGGTTGGCCATCTCGTAGGGGCCGAAGTTGAGCGCGGAGAGCGCGATTTTCGGTGCCGCAGTTTTAGATGCGGCCAGTTCGTCGGGTCGCGCGAGCATGTAGCTGCGGTCGGCGGCGAGGGCCAACTCGGCCAGCGTCCCGGCGAAGCACGAGCCCGAATCGATCAGCGCGATCAGCGAGCGCGAAGCCACGTCGATGCGCGAGAACGTCCTGCGGATGAAGCCCAGCGTCTCGCGCACGAACCAGTGAGTTGCGTTGGCGGCGAGCGTCTTGTCCGCGGCAAGCGCGGCTTCCACCGAGCCTTGCGTCTTCAGTATCCAGGTGCCGACTTGCGCGTCGTTCGTGCGCAGCAGCAGCACGGCGTCGTCGAGTTCGCGCGCCATCGCGAGGGGCCACCACTGGTGGCCCAGCGTGAGGACCGCGTCGATCGTGGCGGGCTGCGCACCCTGAGGGCCTTTCACCGTGATGGTTGCATTGCGCGCGGCACGGTCGATCGCCACGTCCACGTGACCGTAGTGGTAGCCCTTGTCGTCGATCAGTCGTTTCAACGGCGTCAGCGCCACGCCCTGCGCGCCGTCCGGCCGGTCCGAAAGCCTTGCGAGTTCCAGCGCCCGTGCCTTGACCATTTCGGCAAACGCCTGCGGCTTGGCCACATGGTCGACGAGCCGCCATTCCTTGGCGCGGTCGGCGCGCACGCCCTCCGGGGTCGTGCAGAACACGTCGGCGAGGTCGCGGCGCATCTTGCGCTTGTCGACAAGCCTGGTCAGCCCGCCGGTGCCAGGCAGCACGCCGAGCAGCGGGACTTCGGGCAGGCTCACGGCGGACGACCGGTCGTCGATCATGGCGATCTCGTCGCAGGCCAGCGCCATCTCGTAGCCGCCGCCGGCCGTCGCGCCGTTCAGCGCGGCGAGGAACTTGAGGCCCGAATGGCGGCTCGAGTCCTCGATGCCGTTCCTTGTTTCGTTGGTGAACTTGCAGAAATTCACTTTCCACGCGTGCGTGCTCTGGCCGAGCATGTAGATGGTCGCGCCGGAGCAGAACATGCGCGGCTTGCCCGAGGTAACCACCACGCTTTTCACGCCGGGATGCTCGAAGCGGATGCGATTGAGCGCGTCGTTGAGCTCGATGTCCACGCCCAGGTCGTAGGAGTTGAGCTTGAGCTTGTAGGTGGGGAAGAGCCCCTTGTCCTCCTGGATGTCGAGCGTGAGCGTGGCCACGGGGCCGTCGATCGAGATCTTCCAGTGATGGTATTTTTCCGGGCTGGTGTCGAAGGTGATCATTGAGTTGCCTGCTATAGGGAAGGGGTGCGGGGAACCGCGAGGTTCCCCTGCGTCACTGAGTTGTTTTCTTCAGTTCGGCCAGGCTCTGCCTGAGGGTGCGTCCGGCGGTGTCGACCGACGCGTCGGCCTGCGCGTACAGGCGGGTGCGTTCGATCAGCAGCTGCTTCAGGTCGTCCATGGCTGCGGCGTGGCCGTGGATCGGGCGCATGTCGCCCTGGGCGATCACGCGGGCCATGTGTTCCTCGGGCGCGGCCTTGAGCCACACGGTGAAGCAGGCGGCGAGCAGCCGCGCGTAGGTTTCGGGCGCCGTGACGATGCTGCCGCCGGTGGCGATCACGCAGCGGTCGTTCTCCCTCAGGACCCGCTCCAGCGCGCGGCGCTCGTAGCGGCGGAAGCCTTCCTGGCCATACATCCCGAAGAGTTCGGCGAGTGTCGCCCCGGCCTCGCGCTCGACTTCGCGGTCGAGTTCGATGAACGGCACGCCCGATTCGGCGGCGAGCTTCGCGCCGAGGGACGACTTGCCGGCCCCGCGCAGGCCCACCAGCGCCATGCGGTCGCGCCTCGGCGTGGCGGACGACTCGCGCACCAGGTCCTCGAGCGGCACCTGCATCGCGATCGACAGCTGGCGCAGCAGCAGGATCGACATGTTGCCCTGGCCGGATTCGAGCTGGGCGAGGTAGCGCTCCGAGACCCCCGACGATTGCGCCAGCGTCTTGCGGGTTATCCTGCGGCTGTCACGCCAGGAGCGCACGCGTTCGCCCAGCCGAACGAGGAATGCCTCGTCTTCGGTCTGGCTGGAGATCAGGTCAACGGCAGCGTTCAAGGGGGTTGCGTGCCAGGAAAGGAGTATGAAATATAATGCTTGAAATTAGTTTAAGCGGCAATATAATGTCTGTCAAATGAATCTCATTTACTCCCGCAAACCGATCCCGTCCTCCGCCCGCCCATGAAACTCACGATCCTCGTCGGCACGATGACCGGCACGGCGCAATTGGTGGCGCAGG
>JANNWA010000643.1:0-1704 GCA_031408275.1 Pseudomonadota bacterium | reverse complement strand
CAGGCGCGCGAAGCGGAAGTCGACCGGGCGAAACGGCTCCTCGCGCGCGGCGACGATCCGAAGCAGGTCCTCGAGTCGCTCTCGCAGTCGCTCACCAACAAGCTCATGCACGCCCCGACGCAGGCGCTGAACGACGCCCAGGGCGAGGAACGCCGCGCGCTGAACGGGCGGGTGGCGCGCCTGTTCGACATCCGGCGTTAGCTGGCCCCGGTGCCGCAACCGACCGTGGCTGGCCCATGAAAGCGTCCCTGCGCTCAAAGTTGGACCAGCTCGCCTCGCGGCTGCAGGAGCTCGACCGCCTGCTCTCCGAGGAATCCGCCGCCAAGGACATGGACAGCTTCCGCAAGCTCGCGCGCGAGCATTCCGAGCTGTCGGCCGTGGTCGGGTTGTATTCGAGCTACAAGCAGGCCGAGGGCGATGCTGAAGCCGCCAAGGACATGGCTTCCGACCCCGCGATGAAGAGCTTTGCCGACGAGGAGGCGAAGGCCGCGCGCGAACGCATGGAGTCCCTCGCGGCCGAGCTGCAGAAGGCCCTGCTCCCCAAGGACCCCAACGACGACCGCAATACCTTCCTCGAAATCCGCGCCGGCACCGGCGGCGACGAGTCGGGCCTGTTCGCCGGGGACCTCCTGCGCATGTACACGCGGTTCGCGGAGCGCCTGGGCTGGCAGGTCGAAATCGTCTCCGAAAGCGGCTCCGAGCTCGGCGGCTACAAGGAAGTGATCGTGAAGCTGATCGGCCAGGGGGCGTACTCCAGGCTCAAGTTCGAATCCGGCGGCCACCGCGTGCAGCGCGTGCCCGTCACCGAGGCGCAGGGCCGCATCCACACCTCGGCCTGCACGGTGGCGGTGATGCCGGAAGTGGACGAGATCAACGACGTAGTGCTCAATCCGGCCGAGATGCGCATCGACACCTTCCGCGCCTCGGGAGCCGGCGGCCAGCACATCAACAAGACCGATTCCGCAGTGCGCATCACCCACCTGCCCACCGGCATCGTCGTGGAGTGCCAGGACGGCCGCTCGCAGCACAAGAACAAGGCGCAGGCGCTGTCGGTGCTGGCCGCGCGCATCAAGGACCAGCAGATGCGCGACCAGGCGGCCAAGACCGCCGCGACGAGGAAATCCCTCATCGGCTCGGGCGACCGCTCGGAGCGCATCCGCACCTACAACTTCCCGCAGGGCCGGGTCACCGACCACCGCATCAACCTCACACTCTACAAGCTCGATCGCATCATGGACGGCGAGCTCGACGACATCGTCAATGCGCTGGCCACCGAGCTGCAGGCCGAGCAGCTCGCCGAACTCGCGGAAGAGCAGGCGGGCGGGCGCGCGCAGGCGTGACCGCTGCGCAAACGACAGCGGGGAACGCGCTGCGGACGGGAGGCATCGATCCAGTCGAAGCCCGGATGCTGCTTGCACACGTCACCGGCCTCACGCGCACCGCGTTGATCGCGCATCCGGAAGCGCCCGTGGACGCGCTCGATGCCGAGCGCTTTGGCGCGCTCGTAGCGCGGCGGCGAGCCGGCGAGCCGATCGCCTATCTGGTCGGCGAACGCGGGTTCCATGACCTGATCCTGCGTGTCACGCCCGATGTCCTGATCCCGCGCCCCGAAACCGAGATGCTCGTCGATTTCGCGCTGGAAAAGCTCCCTGCCAACGGCGCTGTGCTCGATTTGGGCACGGGGTCCGGCGCAATTGCGCTGGC
>JANNWA010000642.1:0-6975 GCA_031408275.1 Pseudomonadota bacterium | reverse complement strand
CTCCGTCGACATCGTCAACGAGGCGGCCGCGCGCGCCGGGACGCGCGAGACAAGGACCTTCCGGCGGCGCGTCGGCGAGGTCTACCGCCTGAACATGGAAATCCTCTACCGCAAGTTCGGGATGAATTTCCTCATGAACCTGTTCCATCACATGGGCACCATCGGCATCCTCGCCGTCGGCGGCTGGCTGCTGCTGCATGGCAAGACCGAGATGGGCACGATCGTCGCGTTCATCTCGGGGATCAACCGCATGAACGACCCGTGGGGAGACCTGGTGAACTACTTTCGCGACCTGACCAACGCCGCCGTCAGGTACCGGCTGATCGTCGCAACCCTCGAGCCGGGCAGCGCCGCGCCGGTGGCCTAGGGGAACCCGGAAAGCAGAAGAGGGGCAGGCTAGACGAGAAGAGGGGCTACGCCCCTCTTCTCCTGTTGTCACTCGCCAACCCCGCCACCTGGCGCGGGGAGGTCCTGAGGAGGGGCGGCAGCCCCTCTTCTCGTCTCGCTACTTTCCCATCACCTCGCTAAATCCGTTCCACTGCTTGCCGTCGAACTGGATCAGCCGCACCGACTGGATCGGCGCGTAGTCGGTGGCGCTGGTGTTCATCTTGATGCCGGGCAGCATCCCCGGCGGCGAGTAGTCCTTGAGGCTGGCGGCCTGCTTCATCACGTTCTCGCGCGTCAAGTTGTCCCCGGACTGCTTGAGTACCTGCACCAGGGTCTGTGCCACGACCCAGCCGTAGAAATTCGACGCATCGGTGAGGTTGCCGTCCGGGTAGTACTTCTTCATGAAGGCATACCAGTCCAGCACGTCCTTGTCCTTCTCCCAGGCCTTGTCGGTGGGATCCTTGAGGTACTGGGTCGAGATCAGCCCGGACGACTTGTCCAGTCCCGCCGGCGTGAGCACGGAGCCGATAGAAGCCGAGACGTTGTTGAGGTAATGGACCGGTTTCCAGCCGCTGTCGAAGGCCTTGCGGATGGCCTGCGCGGCGAATTTCGGCGTGGTGATGTTGAAGAACACGTCGGCGCCGGAAGCCTGCAGTTGCACCATCTGGGAATCGACGGTCGGGTCGGCCACCTCGTAGGAGACCTCCTTGACGATCATGCCGGCCTTGGCGCCCAGGCCGTCCTTGAAGCCCTTGAGGTAGTCCTTGCCGTAGTCGTCGTTCTGGTAGAGCACCGCGATCTTGGCATTCGGCTTGGTCTTCAGGATGTGCTGCGCGTAGATTGCCGCCTCGTCCTGGTAGTTCGGCTGCCAGCCCATGGTCCAAGGAAAGTTTTTCGGGTCGTTCCACTTGGTCGCGCCGGTGGCCACGAACAGCTGGGGGACCTTCTTGGTGTTCATGTACTTGTGGATCGCCGAGTTGGGCGGGGTGCCGAGCGGCTGGAACAGCAGGAGCACTTCGTCCTGCTCGACGAGCTTTCTCGCCATTTCGACCGTCTTGGGCGGGCTGTAGCCGTCGTCCACACTGATGTAGTTGATCTTGCGGCCGTTGATCCCGCCTTCGTCGTTGACCTTCTTGAGGTAGGCGCCGATGGTCTTGCCGATGGTCCCGTAAGCCGATGCCGGGCCGCTGTACGGGTTGATGTTGCCGACCTTGATTTCCTTGTCCGTTGCGCCCGGGTCGTACTTCTTCTGGGCGAGCGCAAGCGGGGATGCGAGCGCCACGGCGAGCAGGGCTGCGATTGGTGCGAGCACGTGTTTCATTGGGATGCCTCCTTCGATTTGAGTGACGGCTCCGTAACGGCCGAGCCTGAACCTGCATGTTGCGCCTTACGCCCGAAACGCATCAAGAGCATGCGAATTGCCCCGTTGATCCCGAACGGCATGGCGTAGACAAACCCGATCAGGAAGATCCCGAAGATGGCCCACGGCGCGGCCTTGGACAGCTCATCGGCGATATTGGGAATGAACTGGATGAAGATCGCCCCGTAGATCGCCCCGGGGATCGAGGCCAGACCGCCGATGACTATCCCGACCAGGAAGGTGATCGACAGGAATATGTTGAAGCTGTCCGGGGCGACGAACTGGATCGCGATCGCTCCCAGCGCCCCTGCAACGCCCGTGTACAGGGCGGAAACGCCGAAGGTGAGAGACTTGTAGATCGCGGTGTTGACGCCCATGGCCTGCGCAGCGACATGGTGGTCGCGGATGGCCACCAGCGCCCGGCCGATGCGGCCCCGCAGCAGGTTCCAGGCGAACAGGAACATGACGAGCATGACCACCAGCGTGAAGAAATACAGCCACTGGTCCGGACTCAGGGGCAGGCCGAACGGCGCATCCGGCTTGGTGATGACGATGCCCTGCACGCCGCCGGTCCATTTCTCGAGGTGGTGGTACTTGAGCAGCTGCGGCATGGATACCCCGAGCGCGAACGTGGCGAGCGCCAGGTAGATTCCATCGAGGCGCAGCGCCGGCAACCCGAACAGGAAACCGACCACCAGGCAAACCAGGCCCGCGACCGGCAGGGTCGCCCAGTAGGGGAAGCCGAACTTGTCCATCAGGATGGCCGCGGTATAGGCGCCGATCGCGTAGAACGCCCCGTGCCCGAGCGAGATCTGCCCGTTGTAGCCGGTGAGCAGGTTCAGCCCGAGCAGGGCGATCGCATACACGAGCACCAGCGTGAACTGGAAGGTGCGGTAGTTGCTGACGAGGAAAGGCAGCGCGCACACGATCAGCAGCAGCAGCGCGAACAGGATCAGGTTGCGCTTGCTCATACGCGGCTCACGTTGACCTTGCCGAAAAAGCCGGACGGCTTGACCACGAGCACGCCGATGATCAGCACCAGCGCCACCGCGAGCTTGAGCTCGTTGCCGATCACGAACGCGCCGAGCACGTTTTCGAGCACGCCGACGAGGAACCCCCCGAAGACCGCGCCGCCGGGGCTGTCCACCCCGCCAACGAGGGCGGCTGCAAACGCGTACAGCAGGATTCCCGCCATCATGTTCGGGTCGAGGAACACGATTGGCGCGACCATCATGCCCGCGATCGATCCGATCGCCGCGGCCAGTCCCCACCCCAGCGCGAGCATCCAGCCGACCCGGATCCCGACCAGCTTCGCCGAGACGGGATTCTGCGCGGCGGCGCGCATGGCCAGCCCGAGGGGCGTGAAGCGGAAAAACGCGAACAGCAGCAGCAGTACCACCAGCGTAATGCCGATCGCCCCGATCTGGTGGGAGGAAACGAACTTGTTGCCGAACAGGGGCGCCGTGGGGAAGGGGCTGGGGAAAGTCTTGATGGTGTAGGTGTAGATCCACCCGGTCACGCTGTTGAGGATCACCAGCAGGCCGATGAAGACGACCACCACCGAAAGGACCGGCGCGTTCTCCACCGGCCGGATGATGACGCGCTCGATCACGACCCCGAGCACGAAGGACAGGCCGACCGTGAGGAGGAAAGCCGTCCAGTAGCCGAACCCGGCGTTGATCATGGTCCAGGCGAGATAAGTGCTGAACATGGCCATCTCGCCCTGCGCGAAATTCAGGTGATGGGTGGCCTGGTAGATCATCACCAGGGCCAGCGCGACGCTCGCGTAAATGCCGCCGGTGGCGAGCCCGGCGAATACCTGCTGGAGTAAGGCGTCCACGTTCTCCCCTTGCCTAGTAGCCGAGGTACGAGCGGCGCACGGCCTCGTCCTGCTTGATTTCGTCGGCGCTGCCCGACAGGACGACGCGCCCGGTCTCGACCACGTAGGCGCGGTCGGCCAGGTCGAGCGCCATGGCCGCATTCTGCTCGACCAGCAGGATGCTCGTTTTCTCGGTGCGGTTGATCGTGCGCATGATCCCGAAGATCTCGCGCACGATCAGCGGCGCGAGGCCGAACGAGGGTTCGTCCAGCAGCAGGAGCCTCGGCCGCAGCATCAGCGCGCGCGACACGGCCAGCATCTGCTGCTCGCCGCCCGACAGCGTTCCCGCCTGCTGGTGGCGGCGCTCCTTCAGGCGCGGAAAGTAGCCGTAGATGCGCTCGAAGTCCTCCTCCACCGCCTTGCGGTCCTTACGGACATAGGCTCCCAGGCGAAGGTTTTCTTCGGTTGAGAGGTTGACGAACGTGCCACGGCCGTCAGGCACGTGCGCGATCCCGAGGCGCACCACGTCCTCGGTCGCCTTGCCGTCGATGCGCGAGCCCGCGAAAGTGACTTCGCCCTGCGTGTCGACCATGCCGCACAGCGCCCGCAGGGTGGTGGTTTTTCCCGCGCCGTTGGCGCCGAGCAGGGCGGTGATCGACCCTTCCTCGAGGCTGAAGTCGATTCCGTGCAGCACCCGGGTGGTCCCGTAGGCCGCACGCAGGCCTTTTACGTCGAGCAGCGCCATCAGTGCGCATCCCCGAGGTAGGCCTGGATGACTTCAGGATGCTTCTGAACCTCCGCGGGCGTGCCTTCGGCGATCTTGCGGCCGAAATTCAGCGCCACCACCTTGTCGGAAACGCTCATCACCAGGCTCATGTGGTGCTCGACCAGGAGCACCGTCACGCGCAGCTCGTCGCGAATATGGCGGATGAGCGCGCCGAGCGCGGAGACTTCTTCATGGTTCAGGCCGCTGGCAGGCTCATCGAGCAGGAGCAGCTTCGGGTCGCTCGCCAGCGCGCGGGCCAGTTCCACCCGCTTTTGCGTGCCGAACGGCAAATCGGAAACGCGTGTCCGGGCTACCGCGTCGAGTTCGAGGAACCTGATCAGCTCGTGCGCTTTTTCCGTCGACGCTTTTTCCTCGCGCGGCACGACCGGCAGGCGCACCGCGTTGGCGAAAAATCCGCTGCCGGTGCGGCAATGGCAGCCGAGCATGACGTTGTCGAGGACGGTCATGGTGCGGAACAGGGCCAGGTTCTGAAAGGTGCGGCCGATGCCCAGCTCCGCGATGCCGTGGCGTGGGGTGTCCAACAGTGGGCGGCCGTCGAAGTCGATGCTCCCGCCGTCGCAGGCATACAGGCGCGAGAGGCAGTTGAATAATGTGGTCTTGCCTGCGCCATTGGGGCCGATCAGCCCGACGATCTGGCCGGCGGCCACTTCGAAGGAGATGCCGTCCAGCGCGACGATGCCGCCAAAGTGCACCGAGACATCGGTGACGGCGAGCAGCGCTTTCCCGTTTGCGCTCAACGGGCTCCCTCCGGGATCACTCTCGTGGTCTGGCGCATCCCCCCTCCTGAGGCTGCACTTCCCCTTCAGGCCGGGGTTGTCTGCGCGGATTGTAGCCGAGGAAATTTTTCCGGGTTGGCAATCTTGTTGGCGCACTGCATCAATGGCAGGGGCTCGGCTAAACTGCCGGTCTGGCGCACCGTCCACAATTGTAAATCGGGGAGACATCCATGTCGGGAATGAAGCAGGTCAGGGCAGCAACTGCCGCGGTATTCACGGCGATCCTTGCCGCCTCGGCCGGGCAGGCCATGGCGCAGGCCTGGCCCGCCAAGCCAGTGCGCGTCATCGTGCCTTTCCCGGCGGGCGGCACGACCGACCAGGTGGCGCGGATCGTCCAGGCGCGGTTTTCGGAGTCGCTCGGGCAACAGGTGGTCATCGACAACAAGGGCGGCGCGGGCGGGTCGATCGGCGCCGCCGAAGCGGCGCGTTCCGCACCGGACGGCTACACGCTGCTGATGGTTTTCGACACGCACGCCATCAACCACCATCTGTACAAGCAGGCGCCGGACATCTTCAAGACGCTGGAGCACATCACCCTGATGACGACTTCGCCCAGCCTGCTGGTGGGGAGCGCGACGTTTGCGCCAGGCACCCTCCGGGACGTGATTGCCGCCGCCAAGGCAGCGCCGGACTCGGTGACATACGCTTCGGTCGGCGCGGGCAGTTCCAACCACCTCGGCGCCCTGCTGCTCGAGCAGTTCGGCGGCGTGAAGATGGTCCATGTCCCATACAAGGGCGGCGGCCCGCTGGTGCAGGCGATGCTCGGCAACCAGGTGAACATCAGCTTCATCTCGACGCCGCTGATCCTGCCGCACGTGAAGGGCGGCAAGGCCAAGGCCATTGCGGTCGGCGGGCGGCAGCGCATGCCACAACTGGCGGATGTGCCGACCCTGGCCGAGACCTACCCGGGCTTCGAGCTGATCTCCTGGTTCGGGCTGCTTGCGCCGGTGGGGGTGCCCCGCGACGTGTTTGCCCGCATCCACCGGGACATGCTGCGCACGCTGAATGCGCCCGACGTGAGGCAGCGCCTCGTCGAGGGGGGATTCGACGTGGTCGGCAGCTCGCCGGAGGAGTTCCTCAAATTCGTGCAGGGCGAGTCGGACAAGCTGGGCAAGGTCATCCGCGACAACGGCATCAGGGTCGACTAGCTTGAAAAGCTTCGTCTACACGGGGCTGCCCATGCGAGTGGTGTTCGGCGCTGGGAGCGTCTCGCAGCTCGCCGCCGAGGTCGAAAAGCTGGGCGCGAAGCGCGCGCTGGTGCTGTCCACGCCGGGACGCGCAGAGAACGTACGCACTGTGGCCGAGAGCCTGGGCGCACGCCTCGCCGGCATCTACGACAAGGCGGTGATGCACGTGCCGGTCGAGGTCGCGGAAGATGCGCGGCGCGTGGCTGCCGAACTCGGCGCCGACTGCTGCATAAGCGTGGGCGGCGGCTCGACCACCGGTCTGGGCAAGGCGATAGCGCTGACCAGCGGCCTGCCGATCATCGCGGTGCCGACCACGTACTCCGGCTCGGAAATGACCACCATCCTCGGCATGACCGAGGGTGGCATGAAGAAGACCCTGCGCGACGCTCGCGTGCTGCCGCGGACCGTGATCTACGACCCCGCGCTAACACTTGGACTGCCGGCGGCCATTTCCGCTGCCAGCGCAATGAACGCGATCGCCCACTGCGTGGAGGCGCTATACGCTGCCGACGGCAACCCGATCAGTTCGTTGCAGGCGGAGGAAGGGATCCGCGCGCTGGCCGCGGCGCTGCCGCGCCTGGTCGCAGCGCCGCAGGACATGGAGGCTCGCTCCGACGCCCTGTACGGCGCCTGGCTGGCAGGGGTTTCCTTCGCCACCA
>JANNWA010000641.1:0-3174 GCA_031408275.1 Pseudomonadota bacterium | reverse complement strand
TCGTTGTGCTCGAGGATCGCCAGCAGGTCGTGGCCGATCCCCGGCTCGTTGTAATTGATGTAGCAGGTCGAGAATATCGCGACCTTCCCCGGGGTGTCCTTGCCGTCCCTGACGGGGTAGGGATGGCTGGCGGCCGCGTTCGGGCGGAACTTGCTGCTCGCGTACTCGGGCAGCCGGCGATCCTTGTGGATCTTCAGCATGCTGTCCATCACGCCCCGCGCGGCCGCGTTCTTGTTCAGCGCGTTGACCGTTTGCACGACCACGGGGATCGTCGCGAGCTTGCCGAGGGCGTCAGTGGAGGACAGCAGCTTGTCGCGGAAAGTGACCTCGCCCTTCTTGAACTTCACAGCCTTCGCGCGCAGCATCAGGTGCGGGAAATCCAGGTTCCACGGGTGCGGCGGAACGTAGGGGCACTTGGTCATGTAGCACATGTCGCACAAGTAACACTGGTCGACGACCTTGCCGAAATCCTTCTTGTCGACCCCGTCCACTTCCATGGTCTTGCTCTCGTCGACGAGATCGAACAGGGTGGGGAAGGCGGTGCACAGGTTCACGCAGCGCCGGCATCCGTGGCAGATGTCGAAGGTGCGCTCCATTTCCTTGTCGAGCTTCGCTTCGTCCCAGAAATCCGGGCTTTTCCAGTCGAGGGGGTGCCGGGTCGGTGCTTCGAGACTGCCTTCGCGGATGGCCATTTGATTCGGGGTCGCTGCGGTTGGAGGATGGCACGACTGTAAATGCGGTCAGTCGATAGGGCAAATCAGCTTTCGCAATACCTCCGATTGGGCTCGGCTATTGGGCTCGTGCCCTCAGAACCCCCCAAGCAGTTGATTGACATGGATCAAAGGAATGGCTCTCGCTTCTCCTATTCTGTAGCGATATTGGAGGAGAGCCAATTGGATACAGCACAGTCCGGCCAGGGGCGTTCGATCGCCAGAATACTGGGACAACAGGACGCCATCGGCGGTTTGGCTGTATTTGCCGTAGCGGCGTTCGCCTTCTGGCAGGCACGCGGCCTGCCGACCGGGACCCTCGGCGGCATGGGTGCGGGAATGCTGCCCAAGGCACTGGCGGTACTGCTCGGCCTGCTCGGGCTGCTATTGGTCCTGTCCGCGTTCCTGCGGCAGGGGCCGGCGCTGGGATCCTGGTCCATTCGAGGGCCTGTGCTGGTGCTGGGCGCGGTGGTGGTCTTCGGCCTGGCCGTGCGCCCGCTCGGGTTGGTGGTCGCCGGCCCGCTTGCAATCGTGATCGGTGCATTTGCAAGCGAAGAGGTGCGCTGGAAGGAAACGCTCGTGTTCGGCGCGCTTATAACGGCTTTCTGCATCGGCCTGTTCAAATTCGCGCTGGGACTGCCGATCCCGCTCGCCCCCTGGCTTTTCGGATACTGAGGAGGCCGCCATGTACGACCTGATCGCCAACCTCGGACTCGGATTCGCCACCGCACTTACGCCGGTCAATCTCGGTTTATGTTTCATCGGGTGCTTCGTTGGCACGCTGATCGGCGTGCTGCCCGGCGTTGGGCCGATCGCGACCATCGCCATGCTGATGCCGCTCACCTTGAAGGCGGAGCCTACCGGGGCGCTCATCATGCTGGCGGGAATCTACTACGGCGCCCAGTACGGCGGCTCGACCACCGCGATCCTCGTCAACATGCCTGGAGAGGTGACCTCGGTGGTGACCGCGCTCGACGGGCACATGATGGCGAAGAACGGCCAGGCCGGTGTCGCGCTCGGCACCGCCGCTATCGCATCGTTCTTCGCCGGCACTGTGGCCACGCTCGTCATCGCCGCGATCGGCGCCCCGCTGACCAAACTCGCCCTGTTGTTCGGGCCCGCCGAGTACTTCGGGCTCATGGTGTTCGGCCTCGGCCTCGCGATCGTGCTCGCGCATGGGTCGGTCCTCAAGGCGATCATCATGGTCGTGTTCGGGTTGCTGCTCGCCACCGTCGGCACCGACCTGGAGACGGGCCAGGAGCGCCTCACCCTCGGGATGGCGGACCTGTCCGACGGCATCGATTTCGCCGTGCTCGCCATGGGCGTGTTCGGGATCGCCGAGATCCTGCGCAACCTGGAGAACCCGGAGTCGCGCAACGTCGCAGTGGCCCAGATCGGCCGTTTGTTGCCATCCCTGGACGACCTGCACCGGTGCTTCGGGCCGGTCGTGCGCGCAACGGGGATCGGTTCCGTGCTTGGCATCCTGCCGGGCAATGGCGCCGTGCTCGCGCCGTTCGCTTCCTACACGCTGGAAAAGAAACTGGCCAAGGATCCCTCGCGTTTCGGCAAGGGCGCCATCGAAGGGGTGGCCGGGCCGGAGGCCGCCAACAATGCCGGCGCGCAGACTGCGTTCATCCCGCTCCTCACCCTCGGCATCCCGCCGAACGCGGTGATGGCGCTGATGGTGGGTGCGATGACCATCCACGGCATCATCCCCGGCCCGCAGGTAATGACCAAGAGCCCGACCCTGTTCTGGGGAATGATCGCCTCGATGTGGATCGGCAACCTCATGCTGCTCGTCATCAATCTGCCGCTGGTCGGCTTGTGGGTGCGCCTGCTCAAGGTGCCATACCGGCTCCTGTACGTGGCGATCCTGCTCTTCTGCTGCATCGGCATCTACTCGATCAACAACAATCCGTCGGACGTGTACTTCACCGCGTTCTTCGGCCTGGTCGGCTACGTGCTGATCAAACTCGGCCTCGAGCCCGCCCCCATGCTGCTTGGCTACGTGCTCGGCCGGCTCATGGAAGAGAAGCTGCGCCAGGCGCTGGCCCTCTCGGAGGGCAGTTTCATGACGTTCGTCGAGCGGCCAGTCGCGCTCGGCCTGCTGGTGCTTGCGCTCGCGATCATGGTGGTCGCGGTGCTTCCGGCGATGAGCAAGCGCCGCGAGGAAGTGTTCCAGGAGTGAGAGCGCGCCAGGTGCGGCCGGCTTCAGGAAGCGGCGCGCGGGCGGATCCGAAATCGAACTACGAGAGAACGAGAGAGGAGACCCAAATGAAACGCCTTCTGATCGCGGCCTTCGCGGCTGCTTTGTCCCTGTCGGGCACCCTGGCGGTCGCGCAGCCGTATCCGTCCCGTCCGGTCACCATCATCGTGCCGTTCGCGGCCGGCGGGCCGACCGACATCATCGCCCGCATCGCCGGCGAGTACTACTCGAAAACGCTCGGCCAGCAGTTCGTCGTAG
>JANNWA010000640.1:0-3320 GCA_031408275.1 Pseudomonadota bacterium | reverse complement strand
CCCCGCCGTGCTGCTCGATCCAGGGCCCGAGCAGGCGGGTGCACTTCACGTCGTAGATGATCGTCGCGCCCGGGTTCCGCGACAGGACGTCATTGGCATACAGCATGAGCTGCCGGTCCGGGTAGATGATCTTCCCGTCCTTCGTGACCACGCCGAGCCGGTCGCCGTCGCCGTCGAACGCGAGCCCGAGTTCCGCATCGGAATGTTTCAACGCGATGATCAGGTCGGCGAGGTTGCCGGGCTTCGAAGGGTCCGGGTGGTGGTTGGGGAAATGCCCGTCGATCTCCGAAAACAGCGCGGTGACTTCGCAACCGAGCAGCCTGAAAAGCTTCGGGGCGAGGTCGCCGGTCACGCCGTTGCCGCAGTCGATCGCGATCTTCATCGGCCGCGAAAGCTTCACGTCGCCGGCGATGCGTGCGAGGTAGGCTTCCGCGACGTCGCGGCGTTCGATCCTTCCGGTGCCGGTGGCCACGCGCCCGGATTCGATGCGCTTTCTCAGGTCCTGGATCGCGTCTCCCGCGAGAGTGTCGCCTGCGATCACCATCTTGATGCCGTTGTAGTCCGGTGGATTGTGGCTGCCGGTGAGCATCACCGCACTGCCACAGCCAAGGTGGTGCGCCGCGAAATAGGTGACTGGCGTCGGCACCATGCCTACATCGAAGACATTCGCGCCGCTTGCGGCGATGCCTTCAGCAAGCGCGGCCGAGAGTTCCGGGCCGGACAGCCTGCCGTCGCGGCCCACGGCGATCGTGGTGCCCCCTGCCTCGAGCGCGAGAGTGCCGAGGGCCCGGCCGACGGCGCGCACGATGGACGGGGTGAGCGTGGCGCCCACGATGCCGCGGATGTCGTAGGCGCGGAAGATTTCAGCCGGAACGGTGGTCGTCATGGGGAGTGTTGATCGCTCAGGAATTTGAGTATTCGCGCTGCGAGCCAGCCGTGCCGGCCGGGAAAGGGGCCAGAGTGAAAGCCGACATGGCCACCCTCTGCAGGAAACTCCAATGTTACGTCTTTCGAAGCGGCGCGGGTGTGCGCCAGCGCGCTCTCCGGAAGGAACGGGTCGTTTCGCGCGTTGAGCACAAGCGTCGGGATGCGGATGCCCGCGATCAGGCGCCAGCTGCTCGCCCGCAGCCAGTAATCGTCGGTATCGCGAAAGCCGTGCAGCGGCGCCGTGACGGCGTTGTCGAAGGCGTAGAGGGTCGTTGAAGCGCGCATTGCATCGCCGTCGAAGATGCCCGGGAACTGCCCGAGCTTCGCGGCCGCCTTGCGCTTCAGCGTTTCCAGGAATACGCGCGTGTATATCATGTTGAATCCGCGGCCGAGTGCATGCCCCGCAGCTGCCAGATCGAGTGGTGCGGAGACAGACACAGCGTGCGCTACGATTCGCGCGGCTTCCTCGCCGCTTTCGCCGAGCCATTTGAGCAGGGCATTGCCGCCAAGGGATACGCCCACGGCATGAATCATTGCCGCCGGCGCGCCGGCGCGTACCCGGCGCAGGATCCAGTCGATCTCCGCCGAGTCGCCCGAGTGGTAGGCGCGCGGCAGCCGGTTGAGTTCGCCCGAGCAGCCGCGAAAGTGCGGCACCACGCAGCGCCAACCCTCATCGAGCGCCCCGCGAACGATGCTGCGCACGTAGTGGCTCCTCGAACTGCCTTCGAGACCGTGGAACAGCACGAGAAGCCGTTTCGCGTCAGGCGGCCCGGCCCAGTCGAGGTCGATGAAGTCGCCGTCGGGCGTGTCCCAGCGCTCGCGCTCGAAAGCAACGGCCGGTGGCGGCCGCAGCGCCGGATAAATGGTTTGCGCATGCCCGCCGGGCAGCCAGGACGGCGCGAGGTACGGATTCAACGCGCAGCGATCAATGCAGGATTTTCGGGGGGCTGTCGCTGCGCACCCCCTCCGGCTGTCCGGGCGCATGGGAGGCGTGGTGCAGGATCATGCGCCAGCCCGCAGCGGTGCGCAGGTAAACATTGGTCGCGACCACGGTAGCGCCGGGGCGCTTGCCGCCGGGCGAGGGGGCGTTCTCGTGCAGGTTGTGGATCGCCACCATCACCGCCTGCGTCGCGACAAGCTGGGTGACGTGCATCCGGACACCGCCGCCGCCGGAGAAAATCCGCCGCCAGCTCTCGCGCACCTGTTCGTGGCCGGCGAGGCGCGGCCCCGTGGGGTGCACGCAGACGATCTCCTCGTCCTCGGCCCATACCGCCATCATCGCATCCAGGTCGGCGCGCTCCAGTGCGTCGTAGAAAGCGTTTTCCGCGTCCTGCGGGGTGGGGAAGGCCGTCGGTCTCATTGAAAGGCGAAATTCCGGAGCGCAAGGGCGCAGATTCTAGCGCGCCGGGACGTCCGGGACGGGCCCGCGGCCCGCGGCAGCAAGCGCCTCGCCGAAAACCCGTGCCGGGGACAGGTCGCGCATGCAGCGGAAATGCCCGAGCGGGCATTCGCGCGCAAAGCACGGGCTGCAGTCGAGGGCGAGGTATTGCACGCGCGCCTTGTCCGACCGGGGCGGCGTGTGCAGCGGGCTCGACGAGCCGAACAGCGCTACCTGCGGACGCCCGAGGGCGGCCGCGATATGCATCAGGCCCGAGTCGTTGCTGATCACCACGTGCGCGATCGCGATCAGGTCGATCGCGCTGGCGAGGTCGGTCTTGCCGCAGAGGTCGAGCGCGCAGCCCGGCCGCGCGGCGAGGATGGCCTCGCAAACCGGGCTGTCGGCCGCCGATCCCATCAACCATATCGAAAAGCCGGCTGATCCGAGCCTGGAGGCGAGCTCCGCGTAATATTCCGCCGGCCAGCGCTTGGCCGGGCCGTATTCGGCGCCCGGGCAGAGTATCGCGACGGGATGCGCGTCCGAGGGTGGCTGCAACGAGAGCTGCACGAGTGCGCGGGCGAGGTTTGCGCCCGAGGCCGCGAGGCGCGTTTGCGGTGCGGCCCCAACGGGCTCGCCGGGCTTGCCTGCGAGCGCGAGGTACCTTTCCACCATGGGGGGCGGCGCCTTGCGGTCCAGCCGGTGCAGGATGTTCAGCAGGCCGTAGCGCGACTCCCCCACGTAGCCTGTGCGCAGCGGGACATCGGCGAAAAACGGCACCAGGGCGCTTTTCAGCGTATTGGGCAGGACCATCGCCTGCGCATAGCCCCGCGATGCCAGGCGGCGGCCGAGCCGCCAGCGCCCGCGCAGGTTGAGTTCGCCATGCCCAAACGGGCTTTCGATGGTCTCGCTGACTTCGGGCATGCGCCGCAGCAGCGGCAGTACCCAGTGCGGCGCCAGCACGTCGATGGAGAGGCCCCCGCGCAACTCGTGCAGCCGCGCGAGGAGCGGCTGCGCC
>JANNWA010000639.1:0-10097 GCA_031408275.1 Pseudomonadota bacterium | reverse complement strand
CCCCAGACGCGCCCGCTCGTAGGGTGGAAGCGCCGTGATGTCCACGCCGTTGAATGTCAGCCCCCCCGAGCGAACGGGAATCAGCCCCACAAGGCACTTGAGCAGCGTCGTCTTTCCGACGCCGTTGCGGCCCAGGATCGTGGTGCAGGCGCCCTTCGGGACCTCGAAACTGACGTCGCGCAGGATGTGGCTGCCGCCGTAGTACTGGTTGAGGTTGGAAATGGTCAGCATGGGTGTGTGGCGGCCTCAGCGGCCCAGGTATACCTCGATCACCCGCTCGTCGTTCTGGACGGCGTCCATCGCGCCCTCTGCAAGGACGCTGCCCTCGTGCAGGACGGTCACGGTTCGCGCGATCGCGCCGACGAAGTCCATGTCGTGCTCGACCACGACCAGGGTGTGTTTGCCTGCGAGCGAGTTGAAGAGTTCGGCGGTGCGCTCGGTCTCCGCGTCGGTCATGCCCGCCACCGGCTCGTCCAGCAGAAGCAGCCGCGGCTCCTGCATCAGGAGCATCCCGATTTCGAGCCATTGCTTCTGGCCATGCGACAAGAGGCCCGCCGGACGGTCCGGGGCGTCCGCGAGCTTGATCTGCTCAAGCGTCGCGGCGATCAGGTCGCCCTGCGCGGAATCGAGCTTTGCGAAGAGGCTCCTGCGCACGCGCTTGTCCGTCTTCATGGCCAGTTCGAGGTTCTCGAACACCGTATGCTGCTCGAACACCGTGGGCTTCTGGAACTTGCGCCCGATGCCGGCATGGGCGATCTGCGGCTCGGTCATGCGCAGCAGGTCGATCGTCTGGCCGAAGAAGGCCGTTCCTGCGTCCGGCCGCGTCTTGCCCGTGATCACGTCCATCATGGTGGTCTTGCCGGCCCCGTTGGGGCCGATGATGCAACGCAGTTCTCCGGCTTCCACCGTCAACGTGAGGTTGTTCAGCGCCTTGAAGCCGTCGAAGCTAACGGTGATGTCATCGAGATACAGGATCGGCCCGTGGGAGACGTCGAGCGCATCCGTGATGACGCGGCCGCCGCCGACCGCCGCCGGCCCGCTGGTGCCCTGCTCGTCGTCCATGATGGCGGTCATGCGGTCTTGCCCACGGTTTTTCCTACGCCGCGGTTACGCCACCGGTCCCGCAGCTGGCTGATCAGGCCGACCACGCCGTTGGGCAGGAACAGCGTGACCGCAATGAAGATCGCGCCGAGGAAGAACAGCCAGTACTCCGGGAACGCCACGGTGAACCAGCTGCGCGCGCCATTCACGATGAACGCGCCGAGGATCGCGCCGACCAGCGTGCCGCGGCCGCCCACCGCAACCCAGATCGCGATCTCGATCGAGTTGGCCGGCGACATTTCCCCGGGATTGATGATGCCGACCTGCGGGACGTACAGGGCGCCGGCGATGCCGCACAGCACGGCCGAGAGGGTCCAGATGAACAGCTTGTACCAGAGCGGGTCATAGCCCGAGAACATCACGCGGGATTCGGCGTCCCGGATCGCGGTCAGCACGCGGCCGAGTTTCGAGGTCACGATCCAGCGCCCGAGCAGGAGCGTCCCGATCAGCGCAAGGCCGGAGAGCACGAACAGGACCATCCGCATCTGCGGCGTGAAGATCGGATAGTCGAGGATCCGCTTGAAGTCGGTGAACCCGTTGTTGCCGCCGAAGCCCGTGTCGTTGCGAAAGAATAACAACATGAAGGCGAAGGTCATCGCCTGCGTGATGATCGAGAAATAGACGCCCTTGATGCGCGAGCGGAACGCGAAATACCCGAAGACGAAGGCGAGCAGTCCGGGAACCAGCACCACCAGAAGCAGGCTGTACCAGATGTGCTCCGTGAAGCTCCAGTACCAGGGGTAGGCCTTCCAGTCGAGGAACACCATGAAATCGGGCAGCGGGCTCTTGTAGACGCCGTCCAGGCCGATCGAGCGCATCAGGTACATGCCGAAGGCGTATCCGCCGAGCGCGAAGAACAGGCCGTGCCCGAGCGACAGGATGCCGGTGTAGCCCCAGATCAGGTCCATGGCCAGCGCCACGATGGCATAGCACATGATCTTGCCGATCAGCGAAACGCTGAAGTCGGACATGTGGAAGATGCTTTCCTTGGGCACGGCCAGGTTGAGCAGCGGAGCGACCGCGCAGATCAGCACCAGCGCGGCGATCACGCCGCTCCAGCCGGGCGTCCCGAACAGCGCACCCGGGCCGGTCTTACGCATCGGCGAATCGTCCCTTGAGCGCGAACATCCCCTGCGGGCGCTTCTGGATGAAGATGATGATGAAGACCAGTACGGTGATCTTGGCGAGCACCGCGCCGGAGATACCCTCGAGGAACTTATTGACGACGCCCAGGCCGATGGCCGCGTAGACCGTGCCCGCCAGCTGGCCTACGCCGCCCAGCACCACCACCATGAACGAGTCGACGATGTAGCCCTGGCCGAGGTCAGGGCCCACGTTGCCGATCTGGGACAACGCGCAGCCCGCCAGCCCGGCGATGCCCGAACCCAGCCCGAAGCACCAGGTATCGATGCGCCCGGTGTGTATGCCGAGGCACGAGGCCATCGCCCGGTTCTGGGTCACGCCGCGCACGAAGAGCCCGAGCCGCGTGCGCGTCAGCGCCAGCCAGACGAGGAGCAGCACCACTGCCGAAAAACCGATGATCACGATGCGGCTCCAGGGCAGCACGACGTTGGACAACAGTTCCACGCCGCCCGACATCCATACCGGGTTCTCGACCTGCACGTTCTGCGCGCCGAAAATCGTGCGCACCGCCTGGATCAGGATCAGGCTGATGCCCCAGGTCGCGAGCAGCGTCTCCAGCGGCCGGCCGTACAGGAAGCGGATCACGCCCCGCTCGAGGACCATGCCGACCGCCGCGGCGACCATGAACGAGGCCGGCACTGCCGCGAGCAGGTACCAGTTGAAGAGGTCGGGGGCGTTCGCGCGCACGAGGTTCTGCACCACGTAGGTGGTATAGGCGCCGATCATGATCAGCTCGCCGTGCGCCATGTTGATCACACCCATCAGCCCGTAGGTGATGGCGAGGCCGAGGGCCGCCAGCAGGAGGATCGAGCCCAGCGACGCGCCGCTGAACACCTGCCCGATCCGCTCCCCGGTGACGAGGCGCCCCTCGACTTCCGCCAGCGACTTCTGCGCGGCGAAGCGGATGTCGGCATCCGGTTCGACGAATTCGCTGCCCTTCTTGGCGAGGATATCGAGCAGGATCGTCTTGGTCCCGGGGTTGACGCTCGAGCCCAATGAAGTGATCGCCGCAAGGCGCACCGCCTTGTCCTTGCTGTTGAGCTGGAGATTGGCACGAACGCGCTCGAGCAGCTGCTTGATCTGCGCATCGGCTTCCTTGGCGATGGCGCGCTCGACCAGCGGCAGCCGATCGCTTTCGGTCTCGTCCTGCAGCGTCTTGGCGGCCGCGAGGCGTGTCGCGCGGTCACTCGAAGTGAGTTTGAGGGTTGCGATCGCCGCGCCCAGTTCACGCCGGAACACGTTGTTGGCGACGACTTCGTCGAGGTCCTCGGGAAGCTTCTCGACCGGCTTGCCGGTGATCGCGTCGGTGCCTTTGCCGTCGACCAGGATCACGATCTTCTTCGCGGCGGCGGAGGTCTGCACGTTGCCCTCCGCAAGCGCCTGCAGGAACGGGATCGCGCTTTCGTCGCCGGACGCGGCGATGGCGTTGAGCGCCTCGATGCGGGGGCCGGACTCGGAGGACACCAGCTTGCCGATCTGCTCCGGGGCCAGCGCGGCGGCAGGCATCGCCGCAACCAGGGCGAACACCACCAGAACGCATCGGATCAAGCGCACGGGAATCATCGTCGGTCTTTGAAATGCCGGGCGGCTGGAACGCAGCCGCCCGTCACTATGCAATGGGGCCCGCGGGCCCGGCCGGTGACCTGGCCGGAACTGCCGCGGGGAAAGTGCTGTGCTGGATTACTCCGGCTCACCCTTCTTCTTGTCGTTGCCCGGGATGAACGGGCTCCACGGGGCGGCCTTGACCGGGCCGGGCGTCTTCCAGACCACCTTGAACTGGCCGTCGGCCTGCACTTCGCCGATGAACACGGCCCGGTGCAGGTGATGGTTCTTCTCGTCCATCTTGATCGTAAAACCGGACGGCGCCTTGAACGTCTGGCCGCCGACCGCCGGGATGACCTTGTTGACCTCGACCGACTTCGCCTTCTCGACGGCCTGCTTCCACATGTAGATCCCGATGTACGTCGCTTCCATCGGGTCGTTGGTCAGCGGCTTGTCGGCGCCCGGCAGCTTCATCTTCTTGGCGTAGGCCGCCCACTTCTTCTTGAACTCGTCGTTGGCGGGGTTCTTCAGCGACATGAAGTAGTTCCACGCCGCGAGGTGGCCGACGAGCGGCTTGGTGTCCACGCCGCGCAGTTCCTCTTCACCCACCGAGAACGCCACGACCGGCACGTCCGTCGCCTTGAGTCCCTGGTTGCCCAGGTCCTTGTAGAACGGCACGTTCGAGTCTCCGTTGATCGTCGAGATCACGGCAGTCTTGCCGCCGGCGGAGAATTTCTTGATATCCGCAACGATGGTCTGGTAGTCGCTGTGGCCGAACGGCGTGTACTTCTCGTCGATGTCCTTGTCGGCGACGCCCTTGGACTTCAGGAACGAGCGCAGGATCTTGTTGGTCGTGCGCGGATAGACGTAGTCGGTGCCCAGGAGGACGAAGCGCTTGGCGCCGCCGCCTTCCTTGCTCATCAGGTACTCGGTGGCGGGAATCGCCTGCTGGTTGGGCGCCGCGCCCGTGTAGAACACGTTCTTCTCGAGTTCTTCGCCTTCGTACTGCACCGGGTAGAAGAGCAGGCCGTTGAGTTCCTTGAACACCGGCAGCACGGATTTCCTCGACACCGAGGTCCAGCAGCCGAATACCACCGAAACCTTGTCCTGGCCGATGAGCTGCTTGGCTTTTTCGGCAAACAGCGGCCAGTTGGAGGCCGGGTCGACGACCACGGGCTCGAGCTTCTTGCCGAGCACGCCGCCCTTGGCGTTGATTTCCTCGATGGTCATCAGTGCAACGTCTTTCAGCACCGTCTCGCTGATCGCCATGGTGCCCGACAGCGAGTGCAGGATGCCGACCTTGATGGTGTCGGCGGCCAGCGCGTACGGCCCGTAGCTGTAGGCAGCGGCGACGGCGGCGCCGACTGCCAGTTTCTTCAGAAAACCTCTGCGTTGCATGTTTGCTTTCTCCCGGATTGATGAGCACTGATCAAATTTCATGCGACCCGCCGCACCAGTCCCGGCCGCGACGAACCCGCATGTCCACCGGGCTATTTGCACGGCCTGTGCCATGCACTGGTGCGCCCCATCAAACAAGCATTACTCCCTTGTAAAACAGTGTGGTGCAGCATCCTGACCGGAATGCAAGGCGGCATTCGGCTGGCATGGGCAAACGCTTCCCGGCCCGATTTGGTGCGCATATCAAGCAGCAGCACCAATATGATGCGCTCGCATTTTGATTGTCGGCCTCGCGGCCTTCGAGCTTGCAGCGTTGCTTTCCGGCGGAAACTGATTTACTGTATAAAAATACAGTATAGCAATGCCCCTACAGGCATCTTCCCGCCCTCCCTGCATGCACCCTCTCGCCGACATCCTGCGGCGCGGCCTCGTCTGGCGCGCCGGCCAACCGTCCCGCGCCGAACCGACGGGCATCCCGAGCGGCTTTCCCGCGCTCGACGCCGAACTGCCCGGCGGGGGCTGGCCGGCCGGGGCGCTGACCGAACTGCTGCCCGAGCACGCCGGCATAGGCGAAGTCCGCGCGCTCGGCCCGGCGCTCGCGCGACTGTCCGGTGAGGGCCGCTGGATCGCGTGGATCGCGCCGCCTTACCTGCCGTACGCCCCGGCGCTGGAGGCCGCAGGCATCGACCTTGCACGGGTGATGGTCGTGCGCACCCGCTCGCCGCAGGATGCGCTCTGGGCCATCGAGCAGGCGCTGCAGTCGGGCGCCTGCGGCGCGGTGCTGGGCTGGCCGGGGAAAATCTCCTTCGCGCAGTTGCGACGGCTGCAGATCGCCGCCGAAGGCAGCCCGGCGCTCGCGTTTCTTTTCCGCTCGCCGCTCGCGGCGCGCGAAGCCTCTCCCGCGGCGTTGCGCCTGCACCTGCAGGGCATGAAAGGCGAACTCGCCGTAAAAATCCTCAAGCGCCGCGGCGGGCCGCTCGCGCGGCCGATCCTGCTCACGCCCGCGCCGGTGATCGAAACAATGCGCGAAACAATGCGGCGCCCCGCCCCCGAAACCGACCATGCAGTGGATCGCGCTTTACCTCCCCCGCCTGCCGCTCGAATCCTTCCTGCGCGCCTCGTCCACGGCTGATCCCTGGGCGGTGGCGGAGAACCGCCACGTCCTGGACTGCAATGCGGCGGCTTTCGCCCAGGGAGTGCGGCCGCGCATGGCGCGCGCGGCCGCATCTGCGCTCGTGCACGGCCTGCGCTTTCGCGAACGCGACGTACAGGCCGAGCGTGCGGCGCTCGAGGGCGTCGCCGGATGGGCCGGCTGCTATACCCCGAACGTCGCGCTCGTGGCCGGCCCCGCCGGCCCGGGGGGGCTGCTGCTCGAGGTCTCCGGCAGCCTGAAGCTCTTCGGGGGAGTCCCTGCCATCGCCGCAGGCCTTGCGCATGGCGCGGCAGAAATGGGACTCACCGCCTGTGTCGCCTGCGCACCGACCGCACACGGCGCCTGGCTGCTTGCGCGCGGAGGGGCTTGCTCGCCCTGCACTGCCCTTGGGGATCTCGCACGGCGGCTGCAACCGCTACCGGTCGAAGTGCTCGGCTGCGAGGCACGCACGCTTGCGACACTGGAAGCCGTGGGCGTGCGCACCCTGGGCGAGGTCCTCGCGCTGCCGCGCGCCGGCCTTGCCCGGCGGTTCGGCGCGGAACTCCTCGGCGAACTCGATCGCGCGCTCGGCGTGCTGCCGGACCCGCGCGAATTCTTTTCCCCGCCGGAACGCTTTCACGCCGGCCTCGAATTGCCGGCGGAAGTTCGCGACGCCGGGGCGCTTGTATTCGCCCTCCGGCGGCTGATCGTGCAGCTCGGCGGCTTCCTCGCCGCACGCGACGGCGGCATCCAGCGGTTTCGCATCGAGCTCTTCCACAAGGAAACGCGCACCGACGTGGAGGTGGGCCTCGTGCGGCCGGGCCGCGACGCGGAGCACTTCGCGCTGCTCGCGCGCGAAAAGCTCTCCGCGCTGGCGCTGCGCGAGCCGGTGCGCAGGATCGCGCTGGCCGCGGACGAAATCCTCGCCGTCGCGCACGAGAACCTCGACCTGCTCGACGACACACTGAAGCGCCCGGGCGACTGGCGCAGCCTGATCGAGCGTCTGCGCGCACGGCTCGGGAATCACGCGGTCAGCGGGATCGCGACGCACGCCGAGCACCGTCCCGAAGCGGCGTGGCGCGTCACGGAGCCAGGCGTGCGTGGCAGTGCACTTGAATTCGGCACCCGGCCGCTGTGGCTGCTGCAAAAGCCCAAACGGCTCGAGGAGGTCGGTGCCGCGCCGCAGTGCGGGGGGGCGCTCGCCTTGCTGGCCGGGCCGGAGCGCATCGAGTCGGGCTGGTGGGACGGCCACGACGCGACGCGCGACTACTTCATCGCGCGGGCGCCGACCGAATCGCTGCTCTGGGTCTACCGCGAAAGGGGGACAGAGCGGGCGCACTGGTACCTGCATGGTATCTTCGGCTGAGGCCCTGCCCGCGTACGCCGAGCTGCATTGCGTCTCGAACTTCAGTTTCCTGCGCGGCGCCTCGCACCCTGCCGAACTCGTCGGGCAGGCGCATGCGCTGGGGTATGCGGCGCTCGCGATCACCGACGAGTGCTCGCTCGCGGGGATAGTGCGGGCGCATGTGGCGGCCAGGGAACACGGCCTCAAGCTGATCGTGGGCAGCGAGATCGCGCTCGAAGACGGGCCGCGGCTCGTCCTGCTGGCCACCGACAGTGACGGCTACGGGAACCTGTGCGAACTGATCACCGCCGGCCGCCGCCGGGTGAGGAAAGGCGCCTACAGCCTGTCGCGCGCGGATCTCGAAGCGGGCGTGCCTGGCTGCCTCGCGCTGCTCGTGCCGGGCAAGCGCATCGATGCGGCGCACGCGCACTGGCTTGCGGAGCGGTTTGCACATCGCGCCTGGATCGCGGTCGAGCTGCTTTCCGGCCCGCGGGACAAGGCGCGCCTCGCCGAACTGCACACGCTGGGCGCGGCCTGCGGGCTGCCCCTCGCTGCGGCCGGCGACGTGCACATGCATGCCCGCTCGCGCCGCCCGCTTCAGGACACGCTCACCGCAGTGCGCCTGGGCGTACCGGTGGCCGAGGCCGGGCACGCTCTGTTCCCGAACGCCGAGCGCCACCTGCGCCGGCGCGTGCGCCTGGCGCAGACCTATCCCGGGGCGCTGCTTGCCGAAACGCTGGAGATCGCCGACCGCTGCACGTTTTCGCTCGACGAACTGCGTTATGAATACCCGCAGGAAGTCGTCCCGGACAACGAAACGCCGGCAAGCTGGCTGGGCAAGCTCGTCGCGCAGGGCGCGGCGAAACGCTATCCGGCCGGCACGCCGCCGGCAGTCCTGGCCCAGCTCGGGCACGAACTCGCGCTCATTGCGGAACTGGGCTACGAATACTATTTCCTCACGGTCCACGACATCGTGCAGTTCGCCCGCGACGCGGGGATCCTGTGCCAGGGGCGCGGGTCGGCAGCCAACTCCGCCGTGTGCTATTGCCTGCACATCACCGAAATCGATCCTGCTCGCTCACGCCTCCTGTTCGAGCGCTTCATCTCGCGCGAAAGGGACGAACCGCCCGACATCGACGTGGACTTCGAGCACGACAGGCGCGAGGAAGTCATCCAGTACATCTACGGAAAATACGGCCGCGAGCGCGCGGCCATCGCCGCGACCGTCATCAGCTACCGTTCGAAGAGCGCGCTGCGGGACCTGGGCAAGGCGCTCGGTTTCTCGCTTGAGCAACTGGACCGGCTCGCCAGGCTGCTCGCCTGGTGGGACGAGGCCGACGCACTCCCGGCGCGACTGAGGGAGTCCGGGTTCGATCCGGAAGCGCTCGCAGTGCGGCAGTTGATCGAAATGACAGGCGCGCTGCGCGGCTTCCCGCGGCACCTCTCCCAGCACGTCGGCGGGTTCGTGATCGGGCGCGGGAAGATCTCGCGCCTCGTGCCGGTCGAGAACGCGGCGATGCCCGAACGCTCGATCATCCAGTGGGACAAGGATGACCTCGACGCGGTCGGCCTGCTCAAGGTCGACGTGCTGGCGCTCGGCATGCTCTCGGCGATCCGGCGCGCGCTGCACCTGGTCGGGAACGGCCGGGGCATGCCATTGCGCATGCAGGACATCCCCGCCGAGGACCCGGCGGTCTACGCGATGATGCAGCGGGCCGACACGGTGGGCGTGTTCCAGATCGAGTCGCGCGCGCAGATGTCGATGCTTCCGCGGCTCAGGCCCGAGAAATTCTACGACCTCGTGATCGAGATCGCGATCGTGCGCCCGGGCCCCATCCAGGGCGACATGGTGCATCCTTACCTGCGCCGCAAGCGCGGGCTGGAGCCGGTCGAGTATCCGAGCGAGAAGGTAAAGGGCGTGCTGGAGCGCACGCTTGGCGTGCCGCTGTTCCAGGAGCAGGTCATGGAGATCGCCGTCGCCGCCGCCGGCTTCACCCCCGGCGAGGCCGACCAGCTGCGGCGCGCGATGGCGGCCTGGAAGAGGAAGGGCGGCCTCGGCCCGTTCCAGAAAAAACTCATCGACGGATTGCTCGCGAACGGCCATACGCAGGCCTACGCCGCGCAGATCTTCAAGCAGATCCTGGGGTTCGGCGAATACGGGTTTCCAGAATCCCACTCCGCGAGCTTCGCGCTGCTCGCCTATGCCTCGGCCTGGCTCAAGCTCCACCATCCGGCCGAGTTCCTCTGCGCGCTGCTCAACAGCCAGCCAATGGGCTTTTATTCGCCTTCGCAGCTGGTGCAGGACGCGCAAAAGGCGAACGGAGAAAGACGCGGTGTCGAGGTACTTCCGGTCGACGTGCTGCAAAGCAATTGGGACTGCACGCTGGAGCCCGCCTTCCACGGCGATCACGCGGTCAGGCTCGGCCTGCGCATGGC
>JANNWA010000638.1:0-13471 GCA_031408275.1 Pseudomonadota bacterium | reverse complement strand
TGAAGGAAACATTGTGTTCCACATCGTGCTTTACCAGCCGGAAATCCCGCCCAACACGGGCAACATCATCCGCCTCGCCGCAAACACCGGTGCGCACCTCCACCTCGTGGCGCCGCTCGGGTTCTCGGTCGAGGACCGGCGGTTGCGGCGCGCCGGGCTGGATTACCACGAGTTCGCGAACATGCGCGTGCATCCGGACTGGCGCGCGTGCCTCGAGGCGCTCGGGGGCGCGCGGTTGTTTGCGTGCACCACCAAGGCAACCACGCGCCACACCTCACCTGCCTTCGCCGCAGGGGATGCGTTCGTGTTCGGCCAGGAAACGCGCGGACTGCCGGATGAGGTGCTGGGAGCCATTCCCGCGGAACGCCGCCTGAGGCTGCCCATGCGCCCCGGTAACCGCAGCCTCAACCTGTCGAATGCGGTTGCAGTGGTGGTCTTCGAGGCCTGGCGCCAGCACGGCTTCGAAGGCGCGGCCTGACCTTGCCCCGCGCTACCCCTCGCTCTTGGGATCGCGGGACAGCAGCATTTCCAGCGCGGCCTGCGGCGAGGCCTTGCCGGCCAGCACGGCGTTCACCGCGCGGGTGATCGGCATGTCGACGCCGTGGCGATCCGCAAGCGCAAGCGCCTCGCGGGCCGAGCGCACGCCCTCGGCCACGTGCCCGAGCGAACCGAGGATCGCCGCGAGCGGCCTGCCCGCTGCGAGTTCAAGCCCGACCCTGCGGTTGCGCGAGAGCGTGCCGGTCGAGGTGAGGATGAGGTCCCCCGCGCCGGTCAGACCCATGATCGTCTCGGCGCTGGCGCCGAGTGCCACGCCCAGGCGCTGGATTTCCGCGAGGCCCCTCGTGACGAGCGCGGCGCGCGCGTTCTGGCCCAATCCCATGCCGTCCGAGATCCCCACCGCGATGGCAAGCACGTTCTTGACCGCCCCGCCGACCTCCACACCGACCACATCGGTGGTGTAGTACACGCGCATGCGGCCGCCATGCAACGCCGCCGCCGTAGCGCGCGCAAATTCCGCGTCGCGCGCGGCGAGCGTGAGCGCGCAAGGCAGCCCTTGGGCGACTTCGAGCGCGAAGGAAGGTCCCGACAGCGCCCCGCTTGCGGGCGTCGCATCGCCGAACACCTCGCCCGCCACCTGGTGCGGCAGCAGCCCGGTGCCTTCCTCGAACCCCTTGCAAAGCCACAGGAACGGCAGGGCCCCGCCCCGCGCGTGCGAGACCTCGCGCAGTGCCTCGACAATCGGCCGCAGGCCCGCCACGGGCGCGGCGATCACGGCCAGTTCGGCATGCGCGAGAGCCGCATCGAAATCGGCGGTGACCGACAGTGCCTCGGGCAGCACCGCTTCGGGAAGGTATTTCTGGTTGCGTCTCGTCGACGCGAGCGCCGTCGCCTGCGCCGCATCCCTGGCCCACAGCACCGTCGGTTGCCGGCCGGCCAGCGCAATGCCGAGGGCCGTACCCCAAGCCCCCGCGCCGAGGATGGCAATCTTCATCCGGTCGGTGCGGCTACAGGCCCCAAACCTGGGCGGACTTGACGTAGCCGCCCGAACCATCGGCGTGCCGAACGCGCACCCAACCGCCGGGCGCGATCTCGACGAGGTCGAGCGCCACGTTCTGCGTCGCCTGGAACGCCGGTGGCGCGGCGTCTTCCGCACGGCTTCTCACCTCGACGTTCGGCGCGGTAACGATCAGCATGCGCCGCTCCGAGAGCGATTTCTTCTCGATCCATGAGAGCGTCCCGGTGTGGTCGCGGACCTTGACCCAGGCGTCGAGGTTGACGATCACTTCCACCGGATAAAAGCGGGAAGCCACGTACACCGGGGTCGAGGCCCTGGACGGAGCGTCGTACATCACCGCGGCGCTTTCGGCCACCGAGCGGAAATCAGCCGCCTGTGCCGCGGCGGCACACAGGAGCATTGCCGCCGCCAGGACCGCGCGCATGGGCTAGTGCGCGATCTCGATGCGCGACTGGTCCGCGGCGCCTTGCTGGCGCTGCATGTAGAGCGCCTCGAACGAGACCGGGGCGAGCAGCACCGGGGGAAAGCCGGCGCGCGTGACCACGTCCGAAAGCACCTCGCGCACGTACGGGTACAGGATCGTCGGGCAGCCGATGCCGAGCAGGGGCTCGAGCTCCTCCTGCGGCACGTTCAGGATCGTGAAGATGCCCGCCTGCGCCGCCTCGGCGAGGAACATGGTCTTGTCGCCCGATTTCGCGGTCACGGTCACGGTCACCACGACCTCGTACAGCGCATCCGTGAAGTGCTGGGACTCGGTGTGAACCTGCACGTCGAGCTGCGGCGAGTCCGCCTCCATGAACACCTGCGGGGCGTTCGGGACCTCCAGCGAGAGGTCCTTGACGTAGATCTTTTCGATGTTGAAGGACGCTTGCTGGTCGGCCATGGCGGTTTTTCTCGAGTGTTGGATTCGGTTTGTGTCAGGCGCGGGCCAGCAGCGGGGCGAGCTTGCCGCCCGCGTCAAGCGCGTGGAGGTCATCGCACCCGCCTACGTAGGTGTCGCCGATCCAGATCTGGGGCACCGAGGTGCGCCCGGTCTTTTCGGCCATCTCGGCGCGCCGCGCCGGCTCGAGGTCGACGCGCACCTTGTCGATCGCAGCGACGCCCCTGCCGGCAAGCAACCGTTCGGCGGCAATGCAGTACGGGCAGGTCGCCGTGCAGTACATAAGCACGCGCGCCATGCCTACTTCACCACCGGCAGCCCCGCCTGCTGCCATGCCGGCAGGCCGCCTGAAAGGTTGACCACGTTCGCGAACCCGCGCGCGCGCAGGATGCCTGCCGCCTTGGAGGAGCGGGTGCCGGACTCGCACATCACGATGACGGGCTTGGCCTTGTGCTTGTCGAATTCGCCGGCGCGCGCCTCGACGCTCGCGAGCGGGACGTTTTTCGCGCCGGGCATGTGGCCGGCGGCATACTCGGTCGGCTCGCGCACGTCGAGAACCAGGGCGTCTTCGCGGTTCATCATCTGCGTCGCCTGGAGCGTGCCGACCCAGGGGCCGCCCGAGCTGCGGCGCAGGTAGGGCCACAGCAGCATCGTGCCGGACACGGCCGCGACCGCGATGAGCATGATGTTGTTCTTGATGAATTCGACGGGGATCGGAAAAGAGTCCAAGGTGTCGGCAAGTGGGATGAGGGCCGCTATTATAGAATAGGCTGCCTCCAATAAGCGGCTTCCCCATGCACAAACTCGTCCTGCTTCGCCACGGCGAATCCGACTGGAATCGCGAAAACCGCTTCACCGGCTGGACCGACGTCGACCTCTCGGCCAAGGGGGTAGAGGAGGCGCGCGCCGGCGGGCGGCTACTGCTGTCCGAAGGCTTTGATTTCGACCTCGCCTTCACCTCGGTCCTGAAGCGGGCGATCAAGACACTGTGGCTGTCCCTCGAAGAGATGGACCGCATGTGGATCCCGGTCGAGCACAGCTGGCGCCTGAATGAGCGCCACTACGGCGCGCTGCAGGGGCTGAACAAGGCCGAAACCGCGGCCAAATTCGGCGAAGGGCAGGTACTCGTATGGCGCAGGAGCTACGACACGCCCCCGCCCGCGCTGGAAAAGGGCGATCCGCGCTTCCCGGGCGGGGACCCGCGCTATGCCGGCCTCAAGCCCGCCGAATTGCCGCTCACCGAGTGCCTGAAGGACACGGTGGCGCGCGTGATGCCCTACTGGAACGATTCGATCGCGCCGGCGATCCGGGCCGGCCGCCGGGTGCTGGTCGCGGCGCACGGCAACTCTCTGCGCGCGCTGATCAAGTCCCTGGACGGCGTTTCCGACGCCGACATCGTGGGCCTGAACATCCCGACCGGGATCCCGCTGGTGTACGAACTCGACGCGCAGTTGAAGCCCCTGCGCCACTACTACCTCGGCGATCCCGGGGAAGTGGCCCGGCGCATCGCCTCGGTCTCGAGCCAGGGGAAGGCCAAGGCCTGAGCGATGAAGGTCGCGCCGTTCCTTGCGGCCGTCCTGTTCTGCAGCGCGCTCGCGCACGCGGCTCCGCGCACTGGCGCTGACCAGCGCGAAGCGGAAGACCTGAAAGAGCTGCGCACGCGCATCGAAGCACTCAAATCCGAGCTCGACCAGAAAGAAGCCACGCGCAAGGAATCCCGCGACGCGCTGCGCGAGTCCGAACGCGCGATCTCCGACGCGGGCCGCGAACTGCGGGCGCTGGAAGCCGAAAACCGCGCCGCGCAGGGCGAGCTGAAGAACCTGTCCGCAAGGCGCCGGGTTCTGGGCGAAGGCCTGGGCCGGCAGCAGGCGGCGATCGGGCGCGTGCTCGCGGCGCGCTATGCGGCCGGCTCCCTCGACTCGATGCGCGACGTGCTGCGCGTGATCCTCTCCGGCAGCGATCCAAACGCCGCCGCCCGCGACCTGTATTACCTCGGGATGCTTTCGCGCGCCGCTGCGCGGCTGCTCGGGACGTTCCGCGCCAACGCCGCCGAACTGGAGCAGCTGGAGCAGGCCGTCCGGGAGAAGGCCGCCCGCCTGGAGGCGATCGAAACCGGCAAGCGCACCGAGCGCGAAACGATCCTCGCCCAATCGCGCGAGAGAAAGGTCGTCCTTGAGCGCCTAGCGGGCGATATCCGCACCAGCCGCAGGGAGATCAAGGTCCTGGTCGCGGACGAAGCGCGGCTGGCCCGCCTGGTCGAGGAGATCGGCAAGGTGCTGTCGGCGAAGCCCGGGGCGGGCTACGCGCGCAAGGATCGCCGGGGCGTCACCACCAGCAAAGTCCCCGAAGCCGGCTCCGAGGGCGCCGACGGGGCCTTCTCCGCGCTGCGCGGAAAGCTGCGCCTGCCGGTCAGCGGGGAACTAGTTGCCCGCTTCGGCAGTCAACGTAGTGAGGGCGGCGGGACGTCCAAAGGGGTCTTCATACGCTCCGCCGAGGGCCAGCAGGTTCGCTCGGTTGCCGCCGGCCGCGTCGTGTTCGCTGACTGGATGCGCGGATTCGGCAACCTGCTGATCGTGGACCACGGGGAAACCTATCTTTCGGTCTACGGGAACAACGAAACCCTGCTGAAACAGCCCGGCGAGCCGGTTTCGCCCGGCGAGCCGATCGCCACCGTGGGCAGCACAGGTGGCAGCGCCGAAACGGGCTTATACTTTGAACTGCGGCACCTCGGAAAAGCGTTCGATCCCCTGCGTTGGTCGAACATCAAGTAGGGCCGTATCCAGGAGCGTGGAATGAGCGGCAACACGAAAGGCAGCAGGATCCGGCAGGCCGGGCTGATACTCGTCGGCGCGATCGCCGGGGTGCTGGTCAGCCTCAACTTCCAGGCGATCGCGCAGCGCGATCGCTCGCCTCTCCCGATCGAGGAGCTGCGCGCGTTCACCGAAGTGTTCGGCGCGATCAAGTCCAACTACGTCGAGCCGGTCGAGGACAAGAAGCTCATCAGCGAAGCCATCAACGGCATGCTCACGGGCCTCGACCCGCATTCGGCGTACCTGGACGCAGACGCGTTCAAGGAGCTCCAGGTCGGCACCCAGGGCCAGTTCGGCGGCCTGGGCATCGAAGTCGGCATGGAAGACGGCTTCGTGAAGGTCGTCTCTCCGATCGAGGACACCCCCGCCTACCGCGCCGGGGTGAAGCCCAACGACCTGATCGTCAAGCTCGACGACACCCCGGTCAAGGGCATGAGCCTGAACGACGCCGTCAAGAGGATGCGCGGCAAGCCCAACACCAACATCACGCTGACGATCTCCCGCAAGGGCGAGCAGCAACTGATCGTGCTCACGCTCACGCGCGCGGTCATCAAGGTGCAGAGCGTGAAATCGAAGTTCGTCGAGCCCGGCTACGGGTACATCCGCGTTTCGCAGTTCCAGGAGGCGACCGCGGAAAGCCTCGCCAAGTCCCTCGACAACATGTTGAAGCAGGGCCCGATGAAGGGCCTGGTGCTCGACCTGCGCAACGACCCGGGCGGCCTGCTCTACGGCGCCGTCGCCATCTCGGCGGCGTTCCTGCCGCAGAAGGCGCTGGTGGTTTCCACTGACGGCCGGACCGAGGACGCCAAGCGCAAGTACTTCGCCTCGCCGGACGACTACCTGCGCGGTGGCGGGCGCGACGACTTCCTCAAGAACCTGCCGCCCGCGGCGAAGAGCGTGCCGATGGTGGTGCTGGTCAACGGCGGCTCGGCGTCGGCCTCGGAAATCGTGGCAGGCGCGTTGCAGGACTATAAGCGCGCGGTCGTGATGGGCACGCAGAGCTTCGGCAAGGGCTCGGTGCAGACCATCATGCCGCTGGGCAACAACACGGCGATCAAGCTCACCACGGCGCGTTACTACACGCCGAGCGGCCGCTCGATCCAGGCCAAGGGCATCACGCCGGACATCATCGTCGAGGAGCCGGGCGCCAACCCGCAGGCGCGGCTGCGCGAACAGGACCTGCAGCGGCACCTCTCCAACAGCAAGGACAAGGAAGCCGCCGAGAAGGAGGCTGCTGAAAAGGCCGCCGCGACGAAGGCAAAGCCGGCAGCGCCGGGGCCCGCTGACGAGGCGGCCAGGAAGCCCCTCGAACTCGGCTCGAAAGACGATTTCCAGCTGATGCAGGCGCTCGCCCACCTCAAGGGCGAACCCGTCAAGGGCCAGCCGCCCAAGACGGTCGCAGACGCCAAGGCCAACTGACCGGCACGCGGACCCGGCTGTGCAAGACGCGCAACTGCTGCGCTACAGCCGGCACATCCTGCTCGACGAGTTCGGCGTCGAGGCGCAGGACAAACTCCTTTCAAGCCATGCGCTGATCGTCGGCGCCGGCGGCCTCGGCTGTCCCGCGGCCCTTTACCTTGCGGCAAGCGGCGTGGGCCGGCTCACCATCGCCGACGGCGACAAGGTCGATGCGACCAACCTGCAGCGCCAGATCCTTTACCGCGACAAGACCGTCGGCGCACCGAAAGCGGCGGCGGCGCGCACCGCGCTCAACGAAGTGAATCCTTCCGTCGAAGTCGTCGCGCTGCCCGCGCGGCTCGAAGGCGCCGGGATGGATCGCGCGGTTGCGTCGGCCGACGTGGTGCTCGACTGCACCGACAACTTCGCTACGCGCCACGCGCTGAACCGCGCGTGCGTGAAGCACGCGAAGCCGCTGGTGTCCGGCGCGGCAATCCGCTTCGACGGGCAACTTGCCGTGTTCGACCTGCGCCTGGCCGGCGCGCCCTGCTACGCGTGCCTGTTTCCCGAAGACACCGCCGCGGAAGAGGTCGCCTGCGCGACGATGGGCGTGTTCTCGCCACTGACCGGGACCATCGGCGCGCTGCAGGCCGCCGAAGCGATCAAGCTGCTGGCCGGCCTCGGCGAGCCGTTGCATGGGCGCCTGCAGATGTTCGACGCGCTCCACGCCGAGTGGCGCACCGTGCGCGTGCCGAGGGATCCGGACTGCCCGGTGTGCAGCGGTAAATCATGAAGATTATTTTGTAACATCGGCTCCTGGAGCGGCGTTCCAGTCAGTCATCGTGCCAATTTTAGAAAACTACCCGATGTAGCGCCAGTGTCCGGCCAGCGACTCGGACGGCTTCTTGGCGAAGCCGCTGTGGGCGTAGGCATGCAGGCAGCCGATCGAATAGCGCACCAGCGCGGCCGCGTGCGCGGCCGGATCGGTGCCCGACTCCGCCGGGTTTTGTGCCGCGTCGAGCGACGCGGCAAGCTTGAGCGACTGCTTCAGCGTCGCCTCGTAGCGGTCGAAGAACTGGTTCATGCGCGCCTGCAGGCGCTCGTGCTCGCCGACCAGCGCCTCTCCAGTAAGCACGCGCACCATGCCCGGGTTGGTTTCGGCGAAGGCCAGCAGCGTCTCGACGAGGCGGGGCGCCTGGCGGCGCGCGTCGGCTTCCTCCTCGGCGATGCGGTTGGCGAGCGAGAAGATCGAGTTCTCTATGAACTCGATCAGGCCCTCGTACATCTGCGCCTTGGAGGCGAAGTGGCGGTAGAGCGCGGCCTCGGAGACATCCAGCTTTTCGGCCAGCAGCGCGGTGGTGATCTTCTCCCAGCGCGGCGACTCGAGGATCCCGGCGAGCGCCCGGAGGATTTCCAGGCGGCGTTCGCCCTTCTTGCGTTCGCTCTTCTCGCGCGGCATGTCGGCTGGTCGGTGGGTGGACGCGCAGATTGTATCGCTAGAACGGGCCGCGTGTTGCGGCCCGGCCGGCGCCGCGCAGCGCGTGGCGAAACACGTAGCGCGGCAGTTCGGTCACCGAGGCGACCCTGAGGTCGACATACCGCGGCTTCGCCACTCCGCCCGCAACCCAGACGGTGGCCAGGCCCAGGCGCTTGGCCGCCTGCAGGTTCTCCAGCATGTCGTCGACGAACACGCAGCGGTGCGGATCGAGCTTGTGCGCACGCATCAGCACGTGAAACCCAGCGGACGAGGGTTTCGGCCGGTAGCGCGTGCTCTCGATCGAATAGACCGCGTCGAAGTGGCGGCGGATGCCCATGGCCCGCAGCACGTCCTCGACGTAATGCCGTGGCGCGTTGGAGAACACCAGTTTCGTCCCGCCCAGGCGCACCAGCGCGTGCCGCAACGCGTTCTCGTGGACGAGCATGCCGTCGAGTTCCGGGAACCGGTGCGTCGCGCTAAGGAACTCGCGCGGGTCGGTGCCGTGGTGGCGCATCAGCCCCGACAGCGTGGTGCCGTATTTTTCCCAGAATCCCGCGCGGATGGTGTTCGCGCCCGCTTCGTCGACGGAGAACTTCTGCATGAGAAAATCGTTGATCTGCACGTGCATGGACGGGAAGATGTGCGGGCGCGCATCGTGCAGCGTGTTGTCGAGGTCGAAGATCCACACCCGCCGCGACGCGGGGATGCCGGCGATGCGCATTACTTGCGCATTACTTGTAACGTATCAACGTGCCCACACCCTGGTCGGTGAGCACCTCGAGCAGCAGCGCGTGCGGCACGCGCCCGTCGATGATGTGCACCGTCTTCACGCCGCTGCGCGCGGCCTCGAGCGCCGAGGAGATCTTCGGCAGCATGCCGCCCGACAGGGTGCCGTCGGCCACCATCTGGTCGATCTGGCGCGGCGTGATGCCCGTGAGCAGCCGGCCCTTTTCGTCCAGCACGCCCGGTGTGTTGGTGAGAAGCACGAGCTTTTCGGCGTGCAGCACCTCGGCCAGCTTGCCGGCGACGAGGTCGGCGTTGATGTTGAAGCTCTCGCCTTCCGCGCCGATGCCGATCGGCGCGACCACCGGGATGAATCCGCCGGTCTCGAGCGCGGTGATCACGGCCGGGTCGATCGACTCGATCTCGCCGACCTGGCCGATGTCGACGAATTCGTTCGGCCTGTCCTTCGCCGGCATCATGAGCTTCCTCGCGCGGATGAACGCGCCGTCCTGGCCGGTCAGCCCGACGGCCTTGCCGCCGGCGCGGTTGATCAGCGTGACGATGTCCTTGTTGACCGCGCCGCCGAGCACCATCTCGACCACGTCCATGGTCGCCGCGTCGGTGACGCGCATGCCCTGCACGAACTCGCTCTTGATGTTGAGTTCGTTGAGCATCTTCTCGATCTGCGGCCCGCCCCCGTGCACCACCACCGGGTTCATGCCGACGAGCTTGAGCAACACGACGTCGCGCGCGAAGTCCTCCTGCAGCGCGGCATCGACCATGGCGTTGCCGCCGAACTTGACGACGATGGTCTTGCCGTGAAACCGGCGGATGTACGGCAGCGCTTCTGCGAGGATGCGCGCCTTCTCGGGGCCTGGGCTGTTTTGGGTCATGGGCGATTCTACAAAGAAAGAAGGGCCGGCGCTCCGGCACCGGCCCTTCTTTTTCCGCGCACTGCCCTGCCTGCCGCGTGTTGCGTCCGCTTGCCTACTGGATCGCTATCTGCTTTCTTGCCGCCGCGGTTTTCTTGGGCAGCGTCAGCTCAAGCACACCGTCGGCGAACTTGGCCTGCGCGGCGGCCTCGTCGACCTCCTGCGGCAGCGTGAAGCTGCGGCTGACCTTGCCGTAGACGCGTTCCGTGTGCAGGACGCGCTCGCCTTCGGTGACGTCCTTCTCGCGTTTGATCTCGGCGGCGAGCGTGACCTGAGAGCCGTCTACCGTCAGCTGGATGTCCTCCTTCTTCACACCGGGCAGTTCGGCGTGCACCAGATACGCGCCGTTCTTCTCGGTCACGTCCACTTTTACGCGGGCGATCGCTTCACGCCCTTCGGTGTAGACCGGGCGTACCAGGAAGCCCTTGAACAAATCGTCGACCAGGTCGCCGAAGTAATCTGCGCGCGGGTCGTAACGGGTAACGTTCACCATGATCGATCTCCTTTATTCTCTGAGTTCCGGGGCATCCGCCCCGTGCCATCCGTAGATTGGGGAAGGCCGGGCCGGTTTCAAGCCCCCCCCGGAAGGACTCAGAGCACGTAGCGCGCAAGGTCCTCATTTTTCGACAAATCCGCGAGCCTTGCATCGACATAGGCCGCGTCGATGACCACGGCCTCGGGGCCCCGCTTGCCGGCTTCGAAGGAAATCTCCTCGAGCAGCTTTTCGAGCACGGTATACAACCGCCGCGCGCCGATGTTCTCCATCTGCTCGTTCACGGAGAAGGCGATCTCGGCCAGCCTGCGGATCGCCTCCGGCCGGAAGTCGACCTTCACGCCTTCGGTTTCGAGCAGCGCGGCGTACTGGCGGGTGAGGCAGGCGTCCGTCCCGGTCAGGATCTTTTCGAAATCGTCCACCGAGAGCGAGTCGAGCTCGACCCGGATCGGAAAGCGCCCCTGCAGTTCCGGGATCAGGTCCGAAGGCTTCGCGTAGTGGAACGCACCGCTCGCGATGAAAAGTATATGGTCGGTCTTCACCATCCCGTACTTGGTCGAGACCGTGGTGCCTTCCACCAGCGGCAGCAGGTCGCGCTGCACCCCCTGGCGCGAAACGTCCGCGCCCGCGACTTCGGAGCGGCTCGCGATCTTGTCGATCTCATCGAGGAACACGATGCCGTTCTGCTCCACGTTCTCGAGGGCCCGCGTCTTCAGGTCCTCGTCGGACACCAGGCGCGCTGCCTCCTCCTCGGTGGCCAGCACCAACGCCTCGCGGATCTTCATCTTGCGGGTCTTCCTGCGCCCCGCGCCCAGGTTCTGGAACATGCCCTGGATCTGCGTGGTGAGTTCCTCCATGCCGGGCGGCGCCATGATTTCCATCTGCGGCTGCACCGCGGCGACCTCGAACTCGATTTCCTTGTCGTCGAGCTCTCCCTCGCGCAGCCGCTTCCTGAACTTCTGCCGCGTGGGGTTTTCGCCGGCCGGGTCGTTGGCCGCCGCAAACCCCACATCGCGCACCGGGGGCAGCCGCGCATCGAGGATACGTTCCTCGGCGGCGTCTGTCGCGAGGCTGCGGACGCGGCGCATTGCCTGCTCGCGCACCCCCTTGACCGAGATCTCGACGAGGTCGCGGATGATGGTGTCGACGTCGCGGCCGACATAGCCGACCTCGGTGAACTTGGTCGCCTCGACCTTGATGAACGGCGCGTCCGCGAGCCTGGCCAGGCGCCGCGCGATCTCGGTCTTGCCAACGCCCGTGGGCCCGATCATGAGGATGTTCTTCGGCGTGATCTCCTGGCGCAGGGGTTCCGCCACCTGCTGGCGCCGCCAGCGGTTGCGCAGCGCGATCGCCACCGCGCGCTTGGCCTTGCCCTGGCCCACGATGTGTTTGTCCAGCTCGTGGACGATTTCCTGCGGCATCATGCTGCTCATTCCAATACCTCGATCACCCGCTGGTGGTTCGTGTAGATGCAGAGATCCGCGGCGATCGAGAGCGACTTCTCGACGATGTCGCGCGCGCCGAGTTCGGTGTTCTCGAGAAGGCCGCGCGCGGCCGCCTGCGCATACGGGCCGCCGGAGCCGATCGCCACGATGCCGTGCTCGGGCTCGAGCACGTCCCCCTGGCCGGTAATCACGAGCGAGTGCTCTCGGTCGGCCACGGCGAGCATCGCCTCCAACCTGCGCAGCATCCGGTCGGTGCGCCAGTCCTTGGCGAGTTCGACCGCGGAACGCATGAGGTGGCCCTGGTGCTTTTCGAGCTTGGCCTCAAAACGCTCGAACAACGTGAAGGCGTCGGCGGTGCCGCCGGCAAACCCGGCGAGGATGCGGTCGTGGTAGAGGCGCCTCACCTTGCGGGCGCCGCCCTTGATGACGATATGCCCGAGGGTGACCTGGCCGTCGCCGCCAAGCGCGACGCTGTTGCCTCGTCGCACCGAAAGGATGGTCGTGCCGTGGAACTGTTCCATGGGGAAATCCGGAGGGGTAGTCGGAGGAAAGTGGGGTCGCCGACGCCTATTGCAACCCCCCGTATTATCGCCGCATCGCGAGCGCCCCAAGCACTCCGACCAGCGCCATCGAACAGACGATCATGGGTCCCGACGGCAGGTCCGCGGCCGCGGATGCAAACAGCCCCGCCGCGTATCCCAGCGCCCCGATCGTGTAGGCGCGACGCAGGCGGTGGCGTCGCCGGTAGAAGGTCGCAAGCGCCGGGATCACCAGCGTGGCAAACACGAGATACAACCCTACCAACTGCACCGAAACCGTCACGGCGCACGCGAACAGCACGTAGAACCCGGCGCGTCCGATGCGCTCGCCCAGCCCGAACCACACCGCGACGATGATCGCGGACACCAGCGCGTCCAGCGGGAGGCGCGCGGGATTGACCCACAGGATCTGCCCCACCAGAAGGTCCTTGAGGTGCTCGCCGCCGTGGGGGTTCCCGGCCAGCAGCAGGATCGCCGCGCTCGATGCGAGCACGAACGTCACGCCGATGATCGCCTCCTGGACTTCGGGCCAGCGGCGCTCGGTCCAGGTCAGGAACAGCGCGGCCGACACGGCCGCCGACAGGGCGGCGACCTGCATCGCGGCGCCCTGCGGCTCCCACCCGAGCGCGTCGGCGAGGATCACTCCGAGCCCGGCGATCTGCGCGATCGCGAGGTCGATGAACACGATGCCGCGGCCGATCACCTGAATGCCCAGCGGCACATGCGTGGCCGTGACCAGCAGGCCGGCGACGATCGCGGGGAGCAGCAGGCCGAGGCTGGCCGCGTCGAAGCTCATTTCACCGTTGCGAGCAGGCGGCCGAATGTGTCGTCGAACAGCCCGAACAGGTCTTTGGCCTTCTCGCTGCCGCCGACCGTGAACGGCAGCATGGCCTTCGGGATGCCGCTGTGCTCGGCGAGGAACTCGGCCGCCTTGGGGCTGTTGTACGCCGAATAGACGATCACTTTCGCGGGCTCGCGCTTCATGCGCGCCACCAGGTCCGCGAGGTGCGAAGGCGTGGCGGGGATGCCGGGCTTCGGCTCCAGGCTGCCAACCTCGCGCATGCCCATCCACGCAATGAAATAAGACATGTCCCTATGGTAAACGACCACGGGCACGTCCTTGAGCCGCGCGCCCTCCCTCTCCCAGCGCGCGATCGCCGCCTGCCAGCGCTCGCGGAACACCGCCGCGCCGGTCTTGTAGGCCTGCGCGCCGGCCGGATCGATTTGCGCCAGCCGGTCGCCCAGCGCTTCGGCAATC
>JANNWA010000637.1:0-3153 GCA_031408275.1 Pseudomonadota bacterium | reverse complement strand
GCCAGCGCAATTGCGCCGGACCCCGTGCCCAAATCGAGCACAGCGCTGTTGGCACGGGGTCCGGCGCAATTGCGCTGGCCATCCGGCGCCAGCGTCCCGACGCGCGCGTAACCGCCGTCGAGCGCAGTCCGCAAGCGCTCGCCGTGGCCTGCGACAACGCTGCGCGCCTCGCGCTTGAAGTCGAGTTCCTGCCGGGCAACTGGTACGAGCCGCTCGGCACGCGGCGATTCGACGCCATCGTTTCCAACCCGCCTTATGTTGCCGACAGCGACCGCCACCTTGGCGAAGGCGACGTGCGCTTCGAGCCGCGCGGCGCCCTGGTGGGTGGGGCCGACGGGCTGGACGCGATCCGGCAAATTGCCGGGTCGGCGTGCCTTCACCTGCTGCCGGGCGGCTGGATCGCCATCGAGCACGGGCTCGGCCAGGACGCCAATGTGCGCGCGCTCCTCGAGGCGGCGGGACTTGAATCGGTCGCCTCGCGCACCGACCTGGCGGGTATTGCGCGCATCAGCATCGGAAAGTACAATCCTGACTAAATTGATCGGGTACTAGTTTCCGGACACCGCTTCTCTTACATACGGGGCCATCATGGACGTTCAGCAAGTCATCAAGCAACAAGTCGTCGGCAATCCAGTGGTGCTCTACATGAAGGGCACCCCGCAGGCGCCGCAATGCGGCTTCTCGCAGACCGCGATCCAGATCCTCGGCGCGTGCGGGCTGCGCAGCGTCTTCACGGTCAACGTGCTCGAGGAGCCCGAGATCCGCCAGGGCATCAAGGAATACGCCAACTGGCCGACCATCCCGCAACTGTATGTCAACGGCGAGTTCGTCGGCGGCTCCGACATCCTGCGCGAGATGTACCAGTCGGGCGAGCTGCAGAAACTGCTCGAGCCGGTGGTTGCGACGCAAACAGCCTAGCCGGACGTTATCCGAGTATTCGCGAGATTGAGCCTCTCCACGAGGATGCCGATGAAGGCGCGCTCGAACTTGAGGCGGCAGCCGTCGGTCGCGTTCGACAGGTCGGCCACGTTGATGCGCACCACGCGCGATTCGCTGTTGGCGCTGACGCTGGCGCCACGGACCTTGCCCGACTCGGCCAGGTAGGCCATCTCGCCGAAGCACTCGCCGGGGCCGAGCACGTTCAGCAGCTTCTTGTTCTTGGTGACCTTGACCTCGCCGGACGCGAGCACGCAGAAATGGTCGCCGGCCTCGCCTTCGCGCATCAGCAGCGTGCCGGCGTGGACAATTTCCCAGCGGCCCATCGTCACCACCTCCCATAATTCCGGGTCCGAGAAGTGGCGGAAGAACCCCATCGACCGCAGCGCGTTGAACTTCTCGCTGTCGGCGAGCTCGCCGCTCTTCTTCGCGAGGCTTTCGGCGCGGAACGCCTCGGCCAGGTCCTTGGCGAAGTCCTCCCAGGTCTGGTAGCGGCGCGCCTGGTCCTTCTGCATCGCCTTGCGCACGATCCGGTCGACCGACATCGGTATGCCCTCGCGCAGCGACGAAGGCGGCACCGGGTCGGTGGTCGTGATCTGGTAGATCATGCTGAAATTGTTCGACGCCTGGTAGGGCAGCTGGCCGGTCAGAAGCTGGTACATCACGACCCCGAGCGAGTAGATGTCGGTCTGCTGCGTGAGAGGCTGCTCGCGGATCTGTTCGGGCGACATGTAGGCCGGGGAACCGATGCCGCTGACGTGCGTGGTGTCGGACCCGGCCGACAGGGCCAGGCCGAAGTCCGAGATCTTGATGTCGGCGGGGCCCGACATCAGGATGTTTCCGGGCTTGATGTCCCGGTGCGTGACGCCCAGCTGGTCGGCGTAGGACAGGGCCCGGGTGCATTTGAAGACGATCTCGACGATCTTGTCGATCGGCAACAGGTTGTCCGGGGCGGTGTGCGGCTCCAGCGTGCCGCCGGCGACGTATTCCATCACGATGTAGCCGGATGCGTCCTCGATCACCGCGTCGAAGATCGCGACGATGTGCGGGTGCGACAGCTTTCCGGCGAGCGACGCCTCGGCGAGGAAGAGCTTGCGGTACACGCCGCCCCCTGCGCCGTCCCGAAGCGCATCTGGGAAGATCTGCTTTACCGCCACGTCCCGGTCGTTGAACGGGTCGCGGCAGAGGTACACCGCGCTCGTGGCGCCTTCGCCGAGCTTGCGCACGACGGGATACTTCCCGATACGCTCCGGGAGAGGCGCCGGCGGCGATGCAGGGTCGGCCGCGGACATGCGCTGCCCGCCCTTAAACGCCCGAGAGCCGGATGTTGGCCATGGTCAGCCTTTCCACCAGGATCTCGATGAAGGCCCGGTCGAACTTGTGGCGGCAGGGGTCGGACGCCTGCTCGAGGTTCGGGGTGGGGATCGAGATGATCTTGGCGTCGCTCGTGACGGTGACGTCCGCGACGCGCACCGGGGCGGACTTCGACAGGTACGCCATCTCGCCGAACGCTTCGCCCGTGCGCAGCAGGTTGAGCAGCTTGCCCCGCTTGGTGACCTTGACCTCGCCCTCGGCGAGGATGCAGAAGAAGTCGCCCGGCTCGCCCTCCTTCATGAGCACCTCGCCCGTGGCCGCGCTGCGCCAGGACGACATATGGGCCACCTCCCAGAGCTCGGCGTCGGTGAAGTTCTCGAAGAACGCGAGGGTGCGCAGGGTCTCGAACTTGTCGGTGTCGGCGAACTCTTCCTTCGTGGCGCCGACATACTCGGTGCGGAACACGTCGGCGAGATCGAGCGAAAACGCCTCCCAGTCCGGGTAGCGGTCGTCGAGGTCCCTGGCCATGGCGCGCAGGACGATGGCCTCGACCCGCGCCGGGATCTCCGGCCTGAGCGTCGAGGGAGCGGGCGGGTCCATGTTGGTGATCTGGTAGATCAGGCTGAAGTTGTTCGAAGCCTGGAAGGGCAGGCGGCCGGCCAGCAGGTGGTACATGACCACGCCCATTGAATAGATGTCGGTGCGGTGGTCGAGCGGGTGCTCCTTCACCTGCTGCGGCGACATGTAGGCGGGCGAGCCGATCGCCGATATCTGCGTCGAGTCGCCGCTCGCGATGAGCGCCGCGCCGAAGTCCGAGATTTTGACGTCGGTCCCGCCGGCGAAGAGGATGTTGGCGGGCTTGATGTCGCGGTGCGTGATGCCCATCTTGTGCGCGAATTCCAG
>JANNWA010000636.1:0-3473 GCA_031408275.1 Pseudomonadota bacterium | reverse complement strand
CTACTCTCTCGCTCCCGGCCGGGTTCATCTGCGACAGAAGCGTTTCCCCGTTACCCGCCTTGATCTCGACCCAGGAGTCCTTGTCGAAGTGCATCACGATGCGGCCCTTTCCCGCCACGACGGGGAGCCTCTTTTCGTCGCCGCGCGGGGTCGTCTCCGGCACGGGCGCAGGCCCAGCGCTGGCGAACGTTGCCGAGGCTGCCGCCGCTTCGGCCACACCGCCCCCCGCCGGTGCATCCTGCTGGGGAGAGACGAAAGCGAGCTTGGGCGGGGCGCTCTTTTCCTGGTACCACTCGAGCGCGAAGTAGGCCACCGCCAAGAGAATGAGCACCGAGAGCACCACATAGATCAGGTTTCCGTGCTTGCCGCCTTCGGAAAACGGAATCGGCGTGCGCAGCGACACGGCCTCTTCCGGCCGCGCGTGCAGGCCGACGCCGGCGGCGGCGAGCTGTGCCAGGACCGGAGCCGGATCCAGCTTGAGGAGCCGTGCGTAGCCGCGCAGCATCCCGCGCGCAAAGGTTCCGCCCGGCAGCTTGGCGAAGTCGGCCCCCTCGAGCGCCTCGATCTGGCGCGGCGCAAACTTGAGCTGGTTGGCGACGTCCTCCAGGGACAAGCCGAGTTCCGCGCGCCGCACTGCTAGCGCGGTGGTTGCCAGCAGCGGCGCCTCTACTGCGTCCGCAGGCGCACCCGCGCCTTCCCTGCCCGCAAGCGCGTCGTGACTGGCCGCCGGCTCGCCCGGCGCGAGTACCGGCACTTCGTTCACCAGGGGATCAGTCATATTCCCCGCGTTGCATCTGCTGGTACTCGCGCGAACTCGGAAACCGCCGGCGCAACTGGTTTGCGTAGCTGTTTTCCGCCGTCTTGTCCCCGATCTTGCGTTCGATCCGGATGGCGAGCCAAAGGCCCTCGGGGTTCGGCTCGACCGCGCGCCCGTAGCGCGTGATCAGCTGCCGGGCCTCGTCGAGCTGCCCGGTGCGGTAGTGGATGCCCGCCAGCTTCAACAGGGCGTTCGGCTCAAAGGGGTCCAGCTTCAGCGCGCGACCGAAATAATCCGCCGCGTCCTTGAGGTTGCCCTTGTTCAGGGCGCACTGGCCGGCTGCCGAATAGCTTTTCCACGGCGTCTGGTACAGCGGATTGCGGATCGCCTGCAGGAAATAGCGCGTGGACTCTTCTTCCTTGCCCGTCTGGCACAGGAACCAGCCATAGTTGTGGTTAATGTCCGGGTCGGTCGGCGAGAAGCGCAGCGCACGCTCGAAACTCTGCTGCGCCAGCGGATTCTCGCGCAGGTCCATGTAGACCAGGCCCAGCATGCCGTGCGCCGGTGCGTAGTTCGGGTCGGCGGTGGTGGCGGTGCGCAGCACCTCCAGGGCGACGCCAAGGTTGCCGCGCTCGTAGTACAGGGCCGCGAGCTCCGTGTTCGCCCGCGCGCGGCGGCGCGCGTCACCCATGTCGGAGATGTCGGCACGCGACTGGTCCACGTCGGGCTCGGTCGAGGAAGTCCCGCCAATCCCGCCGGCGCAGCCCGCCAGCAGGAAGGGCACGAGCAATGCCAGCAGATACCTGATACGCAGACCCTTCATGCGCGAACCTCCTTGATTGGCACGCTCACTTGCCTGCGCGTTGCTGATCGGCGGGTGCGGTCGGCGACCTCGCCCGCCAGTTGCCCGCAGGCTGCGTCGATCTCTTCGCCGCGCGTCTTGCGCGTGGTCACGGTGATTCCCTCACGCTGCAGGATTTGCGCAAATTGCCGGATACGTTCCACACCCGGGCGGCCGAAGCCCGAATTCGGGAACGGGTTGAACGGGATGAGGTTGAACTTGCACTTCACCTGGCGCGCGATGCCCAGCAGCTCGTGCGCGTTCTTGTCGGTGTCGTTCACGCCCTCGAGCATGACGTATTCGAATGTCAGGAAATCGCGCGGCGCGCGTTTGAGGTAACGGTTGCAGGCGGCGAGCAGGTCCTTGAGCGGATACTTCCTGTTCACCGGCACGAGCTGGTCGCGCAGCGCGTCGTTCGACGCATGCAGCGAAACCGCCAGCGCGACCGGGCACTCCTCGGCAAGCCGGTCCATGCCAGGGACCACCCCGGACGTGGAGACCGTCACCCGGCGGCGCGAAAGCCCGTATGCGTTGTCGTCGAGCATCAGCCGCAGCGCCGGGATCACGTTGTCGAGGTTCAGCAGCGGCTCGCCCATGCCCATCATGACCACGTTGGTCACGATCCGGTCTTCTTTCGTTTCCCGGCCGAGCTCCCGGTTGGCGATCCACAGCTGGCCGATGATCTCGGCGGTCGTCAGGTTGCGGTTGAAGCCCTGCTTTCCGGTCGAGCAGAAAGCGCAATCGAGCACGCAGCCCGCCTGGCTCGAGATGCACAGCGTGCCGCGGCGCCGCTCTGGGATGAACACCGACTCAACCGAGTTGGCGCCATCGACCTTGATCAGCCACTTGCGCGTGCCATCCTCCGAGGTACCGTCGCCGACGACCTGCGGCGGCTCGATGCAGGCATTCTCCTCGAGCTTGGCGCGCAGCGTCTTGGCGAGGTCGCTCATCTCCCCGAACCCCGACGCGCCGCGCTGGTGGATCCAGCGCAGCACCTGCGTGGCGCGAAACGGCTTCTCTCCGAGGCCGGCGAAATACCGCTGCAGCGAAGCAGCGTCGAAGTCGAGGAGGTTTTGCACTGTCGCGGCCTTGTCCGATCAGCGCGAGTGGATCTCGGTGCCGGCGAAGAAATAGGCGATCTCCGCCTTGGCCGTTTCGGGCGCGTCGGAACCGTGCACCGCGTTGGCGTCGATCGAGTCCGCGAAATCGGCACGGATCGTGCCCTTGTCCGCCTTCTTCGGGTCCGTGGCCCCCATGAGCTCTCGGTTCTTCGCGATGGCGTTCTCGCCCTCAAGGGCTTGGACGACGACCGGTCCCGAGATCATGAAATCAACCAGGTCCTTGAAGAACGGGCGCTCGCGATGCACGGCATAGAAGCCCTCGGCTTCGGCGCGCGAAAGGTGCTTCATGCGCATCGCGATGGCCTTGAGGCCGGCGGCCTCGAAGCGCGCGACGATTTGTCCGATCGCGTTCTTCTTGACCGCGTCGGGCTTGATGATGGAAAGAGTTCGTTCGACCGCCATGTTCTGCCACTCCGTAAGCTTGAAAAGGAAACCCGATATTCTAGCACGGACTGGCGGGAGTTTCGTAAAAACAAAGGCTTGCGGTCAATCCCGGAGCACTTTCCGCAGCATTTCCTGCGCGAACCGCTTCCACTCCGGCAGGACACCCGGCCGCCCCCGTACGGCATGGAACCCGGCGGCGATGCCCAGGCCCGGCACCCAGACGAGTTCCTCGCCGCAGTAGAGGAGCGGAATCCGGTCTCGATCCCAGGGCGGGATACCCGCCTCCTGGAAGAGATTCTTCAGCGAGCGGCTCGGCCGGTTCGCAGCGAGGCGCATGCGCTCGCCGCCTTGTCGGGCGCGCACCGACACC
>JANNWA010000635.1:0-1837 GCA_031408275.1 Pseudomonadota bacterium | reverse complement strand
CGTTCGCGCGGCAAGCCGGCGATCGGCCTTGCGGTATCCATGGTCGCCAGCGGCGATGTGCTGCAATTGGGCGCCGATCTCAGGCACAGCATGGCGCGCCTCAAAGCCGGTCTGCCGCTGGGCATCGAGTTCGAGCAGGTCTCCGATCAGCCCGCGGTGGTGAAGGATTCGGTGGGCGAGTTCATGCGCTCGCTGCTGGAAGCCGTGGCGATCGTGCTGGTGGTGTCGTTCCTGTCGCTCGGCGCGCGCACGGGCCTGGTCGTCGCGTTGACGATCCCGCTGGTGCTCGCGGCGACCTTCCTCGCGATGCGGTTCTTCTCGATCGACCTGCACCGCATCTCCACGGGCGCGCTGATCATCTCGCTGGGCCTGCTCGTGGACGACGCGATGATTGCGGTGGAGATGATGGCGAGGAAGCTCGAGGAGGGCTTCGACAAGGTGAGGGCAGCTACATTCGCCTACACCTCCACCGCCTTCCCGATGCTCTCCGGCACGATCATCACCGCCGCCGGGTTCCTGCCGATCGCGACCGCCAAGTCCACCACCGGCGAGTACACCTTCGCCATCTTCGCGGTAACGACGCTGGCGCTGATCATCTCGTGGTTCGCCGCCGTGACGGTCACGCCCTTCCTCGGAGCCTGGCTGCTGAAGGAGCACAAGGCAGGCAGCAGCGGCCACCACGACGTCTTCTCTTCGCCGTTCTACAACAGGTTGCGCGCGCTGATCGACTGGTGCATCGCGCGGCGCAAGACCGTACTCGTCGCGACCGCATTGACTTTCGTGCTCGGCATCGCGGGCATGGGGCTGACGGAAAAGCAGTTCTTCCCGTCCTCCAACCGCGTCGAGCTCATGATCGAACTGTGGTTGCCCGAGGGCGCCTCGATCACCGCCAGCGGCCGCGAGGCGGCGCGCATGGAGGCGAAGCTCGCCGCCGACGCGGACGTGGCCAGCTACGTGACCTACGTGGGCAACGGCTCGCCTCGGTTCTTCCTGTCGCTCGAGCAGCAGTTGTTTCGCACCAACTACGCGCACCTGATCGTGTTGACGCGCGACATCGCCGGGCGCGAGCGCGTGGTCGAGCGCGTGCGCAAGATCCTCGAAACCGAATTCCCCGGCATACGCGGGCGCATCAACCGCGTGCCGCTCGGCCCGCCGGTGAACTACCCGATCCAGTTCCGCGTCATCGGCCCGGACACGGCCGTGCTCAAGTCCGTCGCCGAGCTCGTCGCCACGAAGGTGCGCGCCAACCCGCACACGCTGGACGTGAATTTCGACTGGGGCGACCGGGTGCTCGCGCTCCGGGTCGAGGTCGACCAGGAGAAGGCGAGGGCGCTGGGCGCGACCTCGCAGGGCGTGGCGCGGGCGACTGCGGCAGTAGTTTCAGGGGTGCCGCTGGGGACGTACCGCGAGAACGACCGCATCATCGACGTCCTCCTGCGCGCGCCGGCGAACGAGCGCGGCACGCTCGAATCGCTCGCCGAGGTCTCGGTGCCGACCTCGAACGGCCGCACCGTGCCGCTCGCGCAGGTCGCGACGATCAGCGAGGTCCTGGAAGAGCCGATCATCTGGCGGCGCAGCCGCGAACTCACGCTCACCGTGCGCGCTGACATCGTCGACGGCGTGCAGGCGCCGGACGTGAGCGTTGCGATCCAGAAGACGCTGGCCGACGTCGAGGCCAGACTGCCGCAGGGCTACCGGGTGGAGGCCGGCGGCGCTTTCGAGGAGAATTTCAAGGCGCAGAACTCGATCGCCGTGGGCATGCCGATGCTGGTCGCCGTAGTCCTGGCGATGCTCATGATCCAGCTGAAGAGCTTCTCGCTCACCTTCATGGTCGTGC
>JANNWA010000634.1:0-2815 GCA_031408275.1 Pseudomonadota bacterium | reverse complement strand
GCTTCGTTTACTTCGGGCATGCGCTGCAGCAGCGGCAGCACCCATTTGGGCGCCAGCACATCGATCGCGAGGTCGGGGCGTTTCTGCAGCAGCCGCGCGAGCAGCGGCTGCGCCATCAGCGCGTCGCCGATCCAGTTTGGCGCGACGACGAGGGCGCGGGGCAGGTCAGTGCCCCTTGGGCGCCGCGCCTTTGAACACGTACTGCGTGCCGCAGTACGGGCACAGGACGCGGCCGGTCCCGGTCACGTCGAGGAACACGCGCGGATGGCGGCTCCACAGCGGGGCGCTCGCCGTCGGGCAATGCAGCGGCAGCTCCTTGTCCGTGATTTCGATTTCCCGGGGATCAGCCATGGCGCGCTACTTCTTCTTCGCCGGCTTCTTCGCGGCCTTGGGCGCCTTCACGGGCGTGAGCCAGTCCTGGTGCTTCTTGTCCTTGCCCTGCACGAGGTTGAAGAACGCCTTCTGCAGCTTGGCCGTGACCGGTCCGCGCTTGCCCGCGCCCACCTGGCGGCCGTCCACCTCGCGGATCGGCGTGACTTCGGCCGCGGTGCCGGTGAAGAACAGCTCGTCGGCGATGTACAGGTCGTCGCGCGTAATGCGACGGGCGGTGACGGTGTAGCCGCGCTCGGCGGCGAGCTGGATGACGCTGTCGCGCGTGATCCCCATCAGCGCGCTCGTCAGTTCCGGTTCGTAAATCTTTCCGTTCTTCACCATGAAGATGTTCTCGCCCGCGCCTTCGGCCACGAAGCCGTCGACGTCGAGGAGGAGGCCTTCGTCATAGCCATGGTCGATCGCTTCCTGGTTGGCGAGGATCGAGTTGGCGTAGGTGCCCGAGTACTTCGCGCGGCACATGGAAACGTTCACGTGGTGGCGCGCGAAAGACGAGGTCTTCACGCGGATGCCTTTTTCCAGCCCGTCGGCGCCCAGGTAGGCGCCCCACGGCCAGGCGGCGATCGCGACATGGACCTTCGCGCCCTTGGGGGACACGCCCATTTTTTCCGAGCCGTAGAACGCGATCGGGCGCAGGTAGCACGACTCGAGCTTGTTGGCGCGCACCACTTCCTTCTGCGCCTCCATCAGCTGCTCGGCCGTGTACGGGATCTTCATCATGTAGATGTGCGCCGAGTTGAAGAGGCGCTCGGTGTGTTCCTTCAGCCGGTAGATCGACGTGCCGCTGACCGTCTTGTACGCGCGCACGCCTTCGAATACCGCCAGGCCGTAGTGCAGCGAGTGGGTGAGCACGTGGGTAGTGGCGGAACGCCATGGCACGAGCTTGCCGTCGTACCAGATGTAACCGTCTCGGTCGGCCATCGACATGGTGCAACTCCAGTTTCAACTTAAAGACGGTATTTTAGCGGAGTCGGGGGCGAACACCAGTTCCCACAGCTGGATCACCGTGCCCGCGTGAGACGCGGCAAGTTCCGGCGCCACCCGCGCGTACTGCGCCCCGTTCAGCCGCAAGGCGTGCTGCATCCGGCGGAATTCCCGGTAGGCGTCTCGCGCGCCCGCGGCGAGCGGGGCCGGGATCAGGCCGAGATCCGCCGCGATTCGAAGCAGGGCGATGTTGCCAAGGTTGGCCACCAGCTGCGGGTGGCGGTGCGCGTGCGCAAGCACCAGGAACTGGACGATGAATTCGATGTCGATCATGCCGCCGCGATCGTGCTTCAGGTCGAACAGGCCGCTGGCGTTCGGGTGCGCCGCGTGCATTTTCGCGCGCATGGCCAGCACTTGCGCGGCGAGCGCAGCCGCATCGCGTTTCCTGCGCAGCACGAGCTCGCGCACCGCCTCGAACGCGCGCCCGACCGTTGCGTCCCCGGCGCTGTAGCGTGCGCGTGTCAGTGCCTGGTGTTCCCACACCCAGGCTTCGCCCTCCTGGTAGCTGCGAAAACCCTCGATCGAGGAAACGAGCAGCCCGCTCGCCCCACTGGGGCGCAGGCGCAGGTCGGTATCGAACAACTGCCCGGCCGAAGTGCGGCTCGTCAGCCAGTTGTTCAGCCGCTGGGCGAGGCGCGCGTAGGCTTCGGCCGCGGCCGGGTCGGGGTCGTCGTAGATGAAGATGATGTCCAGGTCGGACGCGTAGCCAAGCTCCTTGCCGCCGAGCTTGCCGTAGGCGATCACGGCAAAACGTGGCGGGCCGTCGATGTGGCGCCCGCGCAGCTGGGCCCAGCACAGGGCGAGCGTCTGGCCGAGCAGTATGTCGGCGAGCGCGGAAAGGTGGTCGGCCAGCCCCTCGACGCTCAGCAGCCCGGCAAGGTCCTTCGCGAGCAGCCGGAACACCTGCGACTGATGTGCTTCCCGGAGCACGTTCATCTGCCGCTCGGTGTCGCCCTCGGCGGCCGCGAGCTGTCCGGAAAGCTCGCGCGAAAAAGCCGGCCAGTCGGGCTCGGCGTACACCAGGCGGTCATCGAGAAGTTCGTCGAGCAGCAACGGGTGGCGGGTGATGAAATCGGCGGCCCAGCTCGCCGCGCCGATCATCCGCGCGACGCGGTCGAGGGCTTCGCGATGCTCCGCAAGCAGCGCGAGGTAGGCGGCGCGCCGGGCGATCGCCTCGATCAGGGCGAGGCCGCGCACCAGGGTTGCATCGGGCTGGGGTGTTTTGGCGGCTGCCGCGGCCAATTGCGGGACCAGCGCGTCCACCCGCTGCCGGGAGTCGTTCGGCAGGGCCTGGTACTTCTGGCTCGAACGCGTGGCGCCGAGCCGCGCGGCGGTCGCCTGCGGCTCCCGGTATCCGTGCGCGGCCAGCACGCGGCACGTCGCCGCTCGTCCGTCGTCGCCAGCGGGACCGACGTCACCAGCGGCTCGCGCCGCATCGCCC
>JANNWA010000633.1:0-9446 GCA_031408275.1 Pseudomonadota bacterium | reverse complement strand
CCGAGAACCGCGACATCTTTCCCACCCTGACGGTTCGCCAGAACCTCCTACTGGGGCAAAAAGGCAAGGAGGAGTCGGGCCGCTGGGGCATGGAGGACATGTTCGCGCTGTTCCCGCGCCTGAAAGAACGCGCCGACAACGAGGCCGGCGTGCTGTCGGGCGGTGAGCAGCAGATGCTCACGCTCTGCCGCACCCTGATGGGCGACCCGACGCTGGTGATGATCGACGAGCCGACCGAGGGCCTCGCGCCCAAGATCGTCGAGCAGGTGGCGCGCCTGTTCGAGGAGATCAGGAAGCGCGGCGTGTCCATCCTGCTGGTGGAGCAAAAACTCGCAATCGCGCTCGACATCTCCGAGCGCCTGTACGTGATGGGCCACGGCCACATCGTCTTCGAGGGCAAGCCGCGCGACGTGCGCGAGAACGCCGCGATGCGAAAGGAGTGGCTCGAAGTCTAGCGGGTAGAATCAGCAGTTCCATTCCAGGAGTTTCCCCATGAGCGACGCAACATCCTATTCGGTACGCGACGGCATCGCCGTCATCGTCATGAACAACCCGCCGGTCAACGGCCTGGGCAGCGTGCTGCGCCCCGGCATCGTGGACGGCATGAAGAAGGCGGAAGCCGACCCGGCCGTGAAGGCGCTGGTGATCATGGGCTCGGCCAAGGCCTTCTCGGGCGGCGCGGACATCCGCGAATTCAACACGCCCAAGTCGTCGATGTCGCCGACGCTGCCCGAGATCAACGATGCGCAGGACGCCTTCAAGAAGCCCATGGTTGCCGCGATCGGCGGCTTCGCGCTCGGGGGTGGCCTCGAACTCGCGCTGGGCTGCCACTACCGCGTCGCGTCGCCCAAGACGCTGCTGGGCCTGCCCGAAGTGAAGCTCGGCATCCTGCCCGGTTCGGGCGGCACGCAGCGCCTGCCGCGCGTGGTCGGCGCCGCCGAAGGCGTGAAGATGATGACCACCGGCAACCCGGTACCTGCTGAAAAAGGCCTGCAGCTGGGCCTCGTGGACGAAATCGTCCAGGGAGACCTGCTCGAGGGCGCGGTTGCGTTCGCGAAGAAGCTCGTCGCCGAAGGCAAAGGGCCACGACGTATCCGCGACCTCACCGTCAAACTCGACGGCGACCCGAAAGCCTTCTTCGAGGCGGCCCGCGCCGAAGTGGGCAAGGCATCGCGCGGCTATCCCGCCCCGCTCGAGATCGTCGGCTGCGTCGAGGCCGCCGTGAACCTGCCGTTCGACGAGGGCCGCAAGGAAGAGCGCCGCCGCTTCGCCGGGCTGGTCGAAGGCACCGAATCGAAAGCGCTGCGCCACATGTTCTTCGCCGAGCGCCAGACAGCCAAGATCCCGGACGTCCCGGACGACACGCCCACCCGCAAGATCGAAAAGGCGGCGGTCATCGGCGCGGGCACCATGGGCGGCGGCATCACCATGAGCCTCGTGAACGTCGGCATCCCGGTCACCATCATCGAGATGAAGCAGGAGGCGCTCGACCGCGGCATGGCGACCATCAAGAAGAACTACGCCAGCACCGTCTCCAAGGGCCGCCTCAAGCAGGAAGACATGGACAAGCGCATGGCGCTCATCACGCCGGCGCTTTCAATCGAAGCCGGCAAGGACGCCGATATCATCATCGAGGCGGTGTTCGAGCGCATGGACGTGAAGCAGGAGATCTTCCGCAAACTCGACGCGGTCATGAAGCCCGGCGCGATCCTCGCCTCCAACACCTCCACGCTCGACGTCGACGCGATCGCGGCAGTCACCAAGCGCCCGCAGGACGTGATCGGCACGCACTTCTTCTCGCCGGCCAACGTGATGCGCCTGCTCGAGGTGGTGCGCGGCAAGGCCACCGGCAAGGACGTGCTGGCCACGACCATGGCGCTTGGCAAGAAGATCAAGAAGGTGCCGGTGGTTTCGGGCGTGTGCGACGGTTTCATCGGCAACCGCATGATCGAGAAGTACGGCCAGCAGTCCCTGTTCCTGATCGACGAAGGCTGCAGCCCGCAGCAGGTGGACGCGGCGGCGCAGAAGTGGGGCCTGGCGATGGGGCCGCTCGCGATGGGCGACATGGCGGGCCTGGACATCGGTTGGGAGATCCGCAAGCGCCGCTACGTCGAGCGCCCCAACTTCCTCTACTCCAAGGTCGGCGACAAGATCGCCGAACTCGGCCGCTACGGCCAGAAGACCGGCAAGGGCTGGTACCTGTACGAGGCCGGCAGCCGGAAGCCCGTCCCCGATCCCGCGGTCGACAAGATCATCGCCGACTACCGCACGGCCAACGGCATCAAGACCCGGCAGATAACGGATGCGGAAATCGTCGAGCGCCTGGTCTACGCGCTGGTGAACGAAGCCGCCTACATCCTCGAGGAAGGCATCGCGCTGCGCGCCTCCGACATCGACATGGTGTACCTGACCGGCTACGGGTTCCCCCCGTACCGCGGCGGCCCGATGTTCTATGCCGATACGGTCGGCCTGCCGAAAGTGCTCGCCGCGATCGAAAGTTTCCAGAAGGGGTACATGGGCGAAGTCTGGAAGCCGGCGCCCCTGCTGGTGAAGCTCGCCAAGGAAGGCAAGAAGTTCAACGGATAGTGTGACCAGGAGAAAATCATGACCGACGCAGTCATCGTATCGACCGCAAGAACCCCGCTGTGCAAGTCCTGGCGCGGGGCACTCAACATGACCCACGGCGCGACCATGGGCGGACACGTCGTCAAGGCCGCGGTGGCGCGCGCAGGAATCGAAGCCGCCGAGGTCGAGGACGTGATCATGGGCTGCGCCACGCCCGAAGGCGCCACCGGCGGCAACATCGCGCGCCAGATCGCGCTGCGCGCCGGGATGCCGGTGACCGTGTCCGGCATGACCGTGAATCGCTTCTGCTCCTCCGGCCTGCAGACCATCGCCCTGGCCGCGCAACGGGTGATCGCGGGCGAAGCGGACATCTTCGTCGCCGGCGGCGTGGAGTCGATCTCCTGCGTGCAGAACGAAGCCAACAAGCACATGGGGCAAGATCCGTGGTTGAAAGAAAACAAGCCCACGATCTACTGGAACATGCTGCAGACCGCGGAGTGCGTGGCCAAGCGCTACAACATCGGCCGCGAAGTGCAGGACCGCTACGGCGTGGACAGCCAGAACAAGGCCGCCAAGGCGCGGGCCGCGGGCAAGTTCAAGGACGAGATCGTCCCGATCACCACGACGATGAAGATCATCGACAAGAACACCAACGTCGAATCGACCCGCGAGGTCACCGCGGCGGACGACGAGGGCATCCGCCCGGACACGACCTATGAGGGCGTGTCATCGATCAAGCCGGTGTTCGAAGGCGGCGTGATCTCGGCCGGCAACGCGAGCCAGTTCTCCGACGGCGCCTCGGCCGCGGTGGTCATGAGCGCGAAGGTCGCTGCGGCCAAGGGCCTGAAGCCCCTGGGCATCTTCCGCGGCTTCGCGGTGGCGGGGCTGGAACCCGACGAGATGGGCATCGGCCCGGTATACGCGGTGCCCAAGCTCCTCAAGCGCGCCGGCATGAAAGTCGAGGACATCGGCCTGTGGGAACTGAACGAAGCTTTCGCGGTCCAAGTGATCTACTGCCGCGACAAGCTCGGCATCCCCAACGACCGCCTCAACGTGAACGGCGGCGCGATCGCGGTCGGCCACCCGTACGGCGTCTCGGGCGCCCGCCTCGTGGGCCACGCGCTCATCGAAGGCAAGCGCCGCGGCGTGAAGCACGTCGTCGTCACGATGTGCATCGGCGGCGGCATGGGCGCGGCAGGGCTGTTTGAAGTAGTCTGATGGGCGTGCGTTTTCAAGCGAAGGGCGCACCGCGGTGCGCCCTTTTTTTTCGGATCGGAGGAGGTAAAAAATGAAACTCATCAATCGTATCGTTCCCGTGGCGCTGACCGCGGCATTGTTCGCGGCGCCGTTCGTAGTGCCAGCCGCCGCATTTGCGCAGGCCTACCCGAACAAGCCGATCCGGCTGATCGTGCCCTGGCCTCCGGGGCAGGCCACCGACCTTTCGGCACGCATCGTGGCCGAACGGCTCTCCCAGACGCTCGGGCAGCCAATCGTGGTCGAGAACAAGCCCGGCGCCGGCGGCGCCATCGGCTCGGACATGGTGGCCAAGGCAGCCCCCGACGGCTACACGCTGCTCGCCGCCTCGAGCGGCCCACTCTCGATCATGCCGAACCTGCAGAAGACCCCGTATGACCCGCTCAAGGACTTCTCCCACGTCAGCCTGATCGCGGCAGCGCCCTTCGCCCTGGTGACGAACCCCAACTTCCCCGCCTCCAATGCGAAGGAGTTCGTCGCGCTCATCAAGGCGAATCCCGACAAGTACACGTTCGGATCGTCCGGCACCGGCGCCACCGCGCACCTGTTCGCCGAGCTGTTCAATTCGATGACGCAGATCAAGGCCCGGCACGTGCCTTACAAGGGCAGCGCGCCCGTGCTCACCGACCTGATGGGCGGCCAGATCGACTACACCGTCGAGACGGTGGCTTCCGTCGTAAGCCATATCAAGTCCGGCAAGCTCAAGACCTTCGGCGTGACCACCGCGAGGCGCAGTTCGGCCCTTCCCGATGTGCCGTCGCTGGCGGAAGCAGCCGGTATTCCCGGTTACGACGCCGCCGCATGGATCGGCTACCTGGCGCCGGCCGGCACACCGCGCGAAATCACCGCTCGCCTGTCCGCGGAAGTCCAGAAGGCGGTGCAGGTCGCCGACCTCAAGCAACGCTACGTCACGCTCGGCATGGAACCCGTGGCGAATACGCCGGAAGAACTCGCCGCGCTCATGCGGCGCGAGCAGGAGCGCTACGGGCAGATCATCAGCCAAGCGAAGATCACGATAGAGAAGTGAAGGCGGCGGGGCGCTGATTTCCGGACATTTATTTCATGAAATCACCGCCCCTGGCGGCTCTCCGGGTAGTTTATGTACCGGTATCGGTACGTTTTTAAGTTCCGGCCGACCGCACCACCCGCTGCACCAGCGTCGCCACCGCAAGCGCCGTCGCGCCGGCCGCGATGCCGACCGCCCCATCGGCAGCCAACGCCACCAATGACCCGGCCATCCCTCCGGCCGCCTCGGCCGCCTGCCCGACCCAATGATGCAGCGGCGGCACCCCATGCACGAGGATCCCGCCGCCGACCAGGAACATCGCCGCCATGCCGGCCGCCGACAAGCCCTTCATGAGCCACGGTGCGGCCCAAAGGATCGCAGCGCCGAGCGAACGCTGGACCGCAGCCTGCCGCTCGCTGAGCCACAGCCCGGCATCGTCCAGCTTCACGATGCCGGCCACCAGGCCGTAGACCCCGGCCGTCATCACGAGGGCGATGCCGGTGAGCACGGTCACCTGCGTGACGAACGGTTCGCCGGCTACCGTGCCCAGCGAAATCACGATGATCTCGGCGGACAGGATGAAATCGGTGCGCACCGCGCCCTTGATCTTGTCCTGCTCGAAGGCGACGAGGTCCACGGCCGGATCGGCAAGCGCGCCGGCGAGCTCGGCCCGGCGCGCCGCCGTCTCCGCGCGATGAAAGAGGATGTGGGCGATCTTCTCGAAACCCTCGTAGCACAGGTATGCCCCGCCGAGCATGAGCAGTGGCGTCACCGCCCAGGGGGCGAGCGCACTGATCGACAGCGCTGCGGGAACGAGGATCGCCTTGTTGACGAGCGATCCCTTGGCGACGGCCCACACGACCGGAAGCTCGCGCTCGGCCCTTACGCCCGCCACCTGCTGCGCGTTCAGCGCCAGGTCGTCGCCGAGGACGCCAGCGGTCTTCTTGGCGGCAACCTTGGTGAGGAGCGCGACGTCGTCGAGGACCGTCGCGATGTCGTCCAGCAGTGCGAGCAGGCTACCTGCAGCCATCGGACATCCTCGGAAAAAGGCTACGCCTCTGGCGTCAGAAAACGACTACGCCCCTGGCGTCAGAAAACGATCACGCCTCTGGCGTTCTTGCCCGACTGCATGTCCGCGAACGCCTGCGGCGCCTCGTCGATCGAGTAGCGCTGGGTGATGAGTTCGTCGAGCTTGAGGCGCCCGGCCATGTAGAGCCCGAGCATGCGTGGGAAATCGACACGCGGCACGCAGGAGCCGAACATGCTTCCCTGCAGGGTCTTCTCCTCGAACACCATGCCCGGCTGCTTGACGGAGATCATTTCGCTGCCGCGCGCGACGCCAACGATCACCGCCTTGCCGCCGCGGCCGATCGCCTTGTAAGCCGTGCCGGAAAGCTCGCCGTTGCCGACACACTCGAACGCGTAGTCCGCGCCGCCGCCGGTCATCTTCTTGAGCTCCTTGACCGGGTCCTCGCCCGGCCTGAGGAGAAGCGTGTGCGTCGCGCCGAAGGTCTTGGCAAACACCAGCTTCGACTCCACCGTGTCGACCGCGACGATCACCTGGGCGCCGGCAATCGCCGCGCCCTGGATCGCGTTGAGGCCCACCCCGCCACAGCCGAACACGATCACACTCGAGCCCGGGACGACGCGCGCCGTATTGAACACCGCGCCCACGCCGGTGGTGACCGCACAGCCGACCAGCGCGGCGCGGTCCAGCGGGATCGATGCGTCGATCTTCACGACGTTCGCCATCGACACCGTGGCGTACTCGGCCATCACCCCGCAACCCGAGAAAATCCCGAGCGGCTTGCCGGCCGAGTCGTGCGTGCGCGTGGTGCCTTCGCGCGGCGTCAGGATGGCCTTGCCCTGCTCGACGCACAGCACCGGCCGGCCGCCCGCGCAGAACCGGCAGGTGCCGCACATGTAGATGAAGTTGGAGACGACGTGGTCGCCGACCACGAACTCGGTCACGCCCTCGCCCACCTCGACGATTTCACCGGCCGCCTCGTGGCCCAGCACCAGCGGCGGCGGCAGGGGAATCGTGCCATTGACGGCGGAGAGGTCCGAGTGGCACACCCCGCAGGCCGCCATCTTGACCGTGACCTCGCCGCGCTTGGGCGGGTCGACCATGATCTCCTCCACCACGACCGGTTTGTTCAGTTCGCGGAACAGGACCGCCTTGCTTTTGCGCGCCATGTGGTTTCTCCCAGTGAGCGTAGTTGCGTTTGTTTGAATCGAGTATAGCGCGGCGGCTGGTCTAAAATAGCGGCTTTCCCCCAGCAGGATTTCGCCATGGCCAACCGCGACAAGTTCTATATCAACGGGCAGTGGATCGCCCCTTCCACCAAGGAAACGATTGACGTTCACAACGCCGGCACCGGCGCGGTGATGGGCAGCGTGCCTGCCGGCGGCGAGAAGGACATCGAGGCTGCCGTGGCCGCCGCGCGCGCCGCGTTCGACGGCTGGTCGCAGACTCCGGCCGCCAAGCGCGCCGAATACCTCGGCAAGATCTCCGCCGGCCTCAAGGCCCGCGCCGAGGAACTCGCCAAGACCATCGCGCAGGAAGTCGGCATGCCGATCAAGCTCGCCGGGCGCATCCAGGCAGGCCTGCCGATCATGACCTTCGGCAACTACGCCAAGATGGCGGGCGAATTCAAGTTCGAGGAACAGGTCGGCAACTCGCTCGTCCTGCGCGACGCCGTGGGCGTGGTCGGCGCGATCACGCCGTGGAACTACCCCCTGCACCAGATCGCGCTCAAGGTCGCGCCGGCGCTGGCCGCGGGCTGCACCGTGGTGCTGAAACCCTCCGAGGTCGCGCCGTTCAACGCGTTCATCCTCGCCGACGTGATCCACGAAGCCGGGCTGCCGGCCGGCGTATTCAACCTGGTGACTGGCCTCGGGCCGGTCGTCGGCGAGGCGCTGGTCAAGCACCCCCAGGTAGACGCGATCTCGTTCACTGGATCGACGCGCGCAGGCAAGCGGATATCGGAGGTCGCCGCGCAGACGGTCAAGCGCGTGACGCTCGAGCTCGGCGGCAAATCGGCCTCCGTCATCCTCGATGACGCGGACCTCGCCACGGCGGTCAAGGGCACGGTGGGCAACTGCTACCTCAACTCCGGCCAGACCTGCACCGCGTTCACGCGCATGCTGGTACCCGAAGCCAGGTACGAAGAGGCCAAGGCGCTCGCCGCCGAAGCCGCCAAGGCCTACACACCCGGCGACCCGATGTCCGAGTCCACGCGCCTGGGGCCGCTTACCTCCGCCGCCCAACTCGAACGCGTGCGTGGTTACATCAAGAAGGGCCTCGAGGAAGGCGCCGAGCTCGTCGCGGGTGGCGCGGACGCGCCCGAGGGTCTTTCGGGCGGCTACTACGTGAAGCCCACGGTGTTCGGCAAGGTGAACCCGAAATCGACCATCGGCCAGGAGGAGATCTTCGGGCCGGTGCTCTCGATCATCACCTACAAGGACGAGGAAGACGCGATCCGGATCGCCAACGACACGATCTACGGCCTCGCCGGCGGCGTGTGGTCGGCGGACGCGGGACGCGCGCAGAAGGTGGCGCGGCGGCTGCGCGCCGGACAGATCGACATCAACGGCGGGCCGTTCAACATGAACGCGCCTTTCGGCGGCTTCAAGCAGTCGGGGCATGGCCGCGAAGCAGGCGTGTACGGGCTCGAAGAGTTCCTGGAATACAAATCGCTGCAACTGAAAGCCTGAGATGGGTGTAAAGCAACTCTTCGACCTCATCGGGCGCGTGGCCGTCATCACCGGCGGCTCGCGCGGCCTCGGCCTGCAGATGGCCGAGGCGCTGGGGGAGATGGGAGCGCGCGTTGCGATCACCGCACGCAAGAAGGACGAGCTCGACGACGCCGTAGCGCACCTGAAGAACCTCGGCATCGCCGCCACGGCATTCCCAAGCGACCTCGGCAAGCGCGAGCAGGTCGAGCCGCTGGCCGCGGCGATCCTCGACAAGTTCGGCAAGGTCGACATCCTCGTCAACAACGCCGGCGCTTCGTGGGGCGCGCCGGCCGAGGACCATTCGATGGAGGCCTGGGACAAGCTCGTGAACCTCAACCTGTCCGGCGCCTTCCAGCTGTCGCAGATCATCGCCAGGCAATCGATGATCCCCGCCAAATGGGGCCGCATCATCAACATCGCCTCGGTCAGCGGGATGATCGCCACCGACACGCGCATCGTGAAGAATGTCGCCTACGTCGCCACCAAGCACGGCATGGTGGGCCTCACGCGCCAGCTCGCGGCCGAGTGGGGCGAGCACGGCATCACCGTGAACGCGATCTGCCCGGGGTTTTTCCCCTCGAGAATGACGAAGGCGACGCTCGACACCGCCGGCGAATTCGTGCGCCAGGGGACGCCCACCGGGCGCCTCGGCGGCGACGAAGACCTCAAGGGCCTGACGGTGCTGCTGGCGTCGGAGGCCTCCCGCCACATCACCGGACAGGCGATCGCCGTAGACGGCGGCGCCACGATCATCTGATGCAGAAGGACAACAACGCCGAGTACGCGCGCGAGTTCCAGAAGAAGATCCCCTTCGTGGGGCACCTGGGCATCGAGGTCGATTCGATCGGGGACGGCAAGGCCGTGCTCTCGGTCAAGGTGAAGC
>JANNWA010000632.1:0-8065 GCA_031408275.1 Pseudomonadota bacterium | reverse complement strand
CCGCGATCGCGTCCTTGGCGCGGACCTGGTCTGCCTGTTGGGGTTGGGCGGTGTGTTTGGGGTTGTTGGCGATGGGGTTGGCGTCGGCGATGCGCGCACCGCCGACGAGGCAGGCGAGCTTCCACCCGAGCGCGGCGTCGGCTCCCGCAGGCGGCGCCCAGCTAAGGTGGGTAACCTGGCCGTTGGCAGCGGCGACGTTGTCGGCAAAGCCCTGCAGGCCGACGTTCGCCACCTTGAGCTCCTGCTGGAACAGTGATTTCATTTGCTTGCCGCCTTCCGGTCGGAAATGAGGGTTGCAGACCACACGGCCGCTTCAGCGTTCGACGAAGCGACGAAGACGCCGGCGGATTCGAGTGCGGCCACGATGGCGGACCGGTTCTGCGGATCCCGGTCGGTGCCGCAGACGTATCCGATGAACGCGACGTGCCGCCCCTCCGCCCTTGCTTTTGCCGTGGCGCTCCCGATGACGCCGATGAGCCCCGCCGTTGGATCCGCAGCCGAGCCGTAACCGAGAACGGTGTCGAAAAGGACCACCGCCGTGGAAGGGTCGGCGGCCTCCTCGCGGATGCGGGCGTCGCGCAGCGAAGGGTCGATCATCGGGTGCGGCCGCCCCTGGGTGAAGGCATCGTCACCCATGTCGATGATGGTGTTCTCCAAGCTCTTGCCGACCTGCTCGAGCCTGCGGTTCCCCGCGGTCGGGGCGTTGGAGAACGCCGGGATGCCCGCGGCAGAGTGAATCAATTGCGCCTCGAAGCAGAACGTCCCGCCCGAGAATATGCCGCGCACGTAGCGCTGGCCGGGCGCCATCGCCCGGGACACTTGCGTGAGTTGTCGTTGAACCTCGTTCGACAGCGTGATGGGATTGCATTCCGGTTTCTCGCCCTTGGCCAGTGCCACGGCCATGTCGGCCGCCTGGGCGAGGTAAGCCGCGCCATGAACCCCGTTGCGCGTGATCGAGTCGGGGTCGGTGCCGAGGAAGATGACGACCACCGGCTTCGTGCTCGTTTCGGCGGCACCGAGGACGGCCGCGGCGATGTCCGGCGCCGGCGGTTTCGAAACCAGCAGGATGACTTTGGGGTCCGGGTCTTCGTCGAGCGCCCTCAGCCCGTGCAGCATGGATATGCCGCCAATCGAAGCGGCAAGGTCGTGCCCGCCGGTGCCAAGCGCCTGCGAGACGCCCGAGCCAAGCTGGTGGATGCGTACGGTCACCTCCTGGGTGCCGGTGCCCGATGCGCCGACCACGCCGATCGGGCCGCGCCGCACCACATTGGCGAACCCGAGCGGGATGCCGTTGACGATGGCGGTGCCACAGTCCGGCCCCATCACCATGAGGTTGTGTTCTTGCGCGTAGAGCTTCAACGCGCGTTCGGATTCCACCGGCACGTTGTCGCTGAAGATCATCACGTCCATTCCGAGCTGCAGCGCCTTCATGGCCTCGGCCGCTGCGTAGTCTCCGGGGACCGACACGAGCGCGAAGTTGTGCGCCGGGTCCCTGCTCACCGCCATTTGCAGGCTCGTGACCGGCTGCGGGGCTCCGCCGCTGTCATCGCCGCCGGCTGTGGCGCGCGCCTTGAGCAACCCGTCGGCCTTGGAGAGTGCCTCGACGCAGGCCTCATCGCTGCCCGAAACGGCGACGATGAGATCGTTGGGCCTGACCTCGTGGTCGCCCAAGCCGACGCTGGCGAGATTCTCGATGTTGCCCGCCGAGGCCATGACCACGGATGCCGTCTCGATTCCCGGAATCGCCGAGACTTGTGCCGACACCTTCATGAGAGAGACGGAATCCTTGTACAGGTTGGGGTAGAAACGGGAAGCGATGCTCATCATTGTCCCTGAGAAGGCGATGGGTAGTCGGAGTGCGCCTTGGTTGCTGAAACACGAGAAGGGGTTCGCATGAGGAATTCAGAGACCGGCGGACTGATCCGTCAGCCCGGCAGCGGGCCGAGTCGCGCCGCGAAACGCCGCGCGCATTCGAGCCCAAATTCCGAGGGCGCCAGCGCAGGGGCGCGATCGAACACCTGCTCGCCCGACCCCATCCGCAACGCGGCGATGCGCTTTCCGTAGCAGATCAGCGTGTCGAGCGACTGCATGCCGAATATGATCGCCGGCAGCACCTCGCTGTAGACCGACTCGGCCTCTGGTTCGCGTCCGGCGCGCATTGCTTCGTAGATGCGCACCTGCCAGTCGAACGTGTCGGTGGCGGGAATCATCCCGGCGCAGCCTGCCCGCAGGTTGTCCGGCAGTTCCTGTCCGTTGCGGCCGTTGAACACCGCGAGCGTGCCACCAGTCTCCTCGATTACGCGCCGGATCTGGATCACCGGCCCCTCGCCCTTCAGCACCGTGAAGTTCGCGTGGGCGCGCGCAACCGCGGCAATGCTTTCCGCGGAAAGGCCCACGCCGGTGTACTCTGGAGCGTTCTGGATCGCGACCGGCAGGTCGAGGGAGCCCATCACCGCGCCGAAATGCTCGCGGTAGTGCGCTTCAGGCTTGCCTCGTTCGGGTGGCGGCTGCAGGATGACCCATGCCGCCCCGCATTTCGCGGCGAATCGCCCGAAGGCGACCTGTTGCGCCACCGGGCCCGGGGCGATCGTGACCGCCAGCGGCAGCCTCGCGCCGAGATCGGCGGCAACCCATTCGACCATTTCCCGACGCTCGCCATCGGTCAACTTGTTGACCTCGGTGGCGAGGCCGAGCACAGCGACGCCGTGGGCGCCACCCGCCACGGCCGCTTCCACCTGGCGGCGCGCCATCCGTCGGTCGAGCGCGCCGCTGCGATCGAAATACGCGTACAGCATCGGGTAGATACCGTGAAACGGGGGCTGCTGGTTCTCCATGGCGCGATGCCTTACCGGTCCTTTGCGCGCATCAATACCGCGACACTGCGCTCTGGTGCAGTGAATTTATGCTTAAAATAGAATATCAATTGACAGGACACCGGCCATAGGCAAGGACGCTACGTATGTAAAGTTCAAGATTTATAGCCTGCATCCACTCGGTCCAGCTTCCTCAGCAGCGCCGGCCAGGCGATCTGCCCGCCCATGCCCTTGGTCACCATTTCGACGTTCGCCTTGACGCCCGCGACGATGCGCGGGTCGACTTCGACCGTCGCCGCAGCCTGGGCGCGGACCTGGATCTCGCAGGCGCGCTGCAGGTTGTACATGGCGAGGAAGGCATCGGCCACGGCCGGCCCAACAGTAAGCAGGCCGTGGTTGCGCAGGATGAAGTTCGTGCTGCTGCCGATGTCGTTCACGAGGCGGGGCTTTTCGGCGTCGTTGACGGCGATGCCTTCGTATCCGTGGTAGGCGATTGACGACAACGCGATCGTCGCCTGCTGCGAGATCGGCAGGAGGCCGTCCTTCTGTGCTGCCACGGCGATCCCGTCCGGAGTGTGCGTATGCAGAACGCACTGCACGTCCGGCCGCCCGGCATGGATCGCGCTGTGGATCACGAAGCCCGCCGGGTTCACGGGGTAGGGCGAGTCGAGGACCTTGTTGCAGCGCTCGTCCACCTTGACGAGGCTCGAGGCGGTGATTTCCTCGAACATCATGCCGTAGGGGTTGATGAGAAAGTGATGCGGGTCGTTGTGATGCGGGCCGGGCACGCGCGCCGAGATGTGGGTGAAGACGATGTCGTCCCAGCCGTACAGCGCGACGAGGCGGTAGCAGGCGGCGAGGTCCACGCGGACCTGCCATTCCTCGGCCGAAACTTGCGTACGCACGTCGCTTTGTTGTTTCGCATTCATGGGGGCTCCTCTGTCCGCTTTGGCTGTGCCTCCTATACTATCGCGCCATGCGCCCCAATTTCATTTTCATCCTCGCCGACGACCTCGGCTATGCCGACCTCGGCTGCTATGGCGGGCGGGCGTCGCCCTCCTGCTCGCCGAACCTCGACCGCATGGCGGCCGAGGGCCTGCGCTTCACCGACGGCTACGCCAACTCCTCTGTCTGCTCGCCCTCCCGCTTTGCCCTCATCACCGGCCGCTGGCAGTACCGGCTGAGGGGCGGCGCGGACGAGCCGGTGGCCACACGCGTGCGCGGCAACCCGGTCCTTGGACTGCCCCCGGCGCATCCCACGATGCCTTCGTTGTTGCGCGATGGGGGCTACTCGACCGCCCTGGCCGGGAAATGGCACCTCGGCTTTCCGCCGCACTTCGGCCCACTGCAAAGCGGCTACCAGGAATTCTTCGGCGTGATGAGCGGCGGCGTGGATTACTTCACCCACCGCGACTCGGCCGGCGTGCACGACCTGTGCGAGGGCGAGGCGGAGGTCGACCGGCCCGGCTACCTCACCGACCTGATCTCCGACCGAGCGGTGGATTACATCGGCCGGCAAAAAGGCAAAGCGCCGTTCCTGTTGTCCGTGCACTACACGGCTCCGCACTGGCCGTGGGAAACGCGCGACGACGAGTCCGTCGCCCGCTCGATCGAGAAAATCATCCACACCGACGGCGGTTCGGTCGACACGTACCTGAAGATGATCACCCACATGGACGAGGGCATCGGCCGCATCCTCGCCGCGCTGAAGTCAATCGGGGCGGATGAGAACACGATCGTGGTGTTCACGAGCGACAACGGCGGCGAGCGGTTCTCCGACACCTGGCCGCTCGTGGGCAAGAAGATGGACCTGCTCGAAGGCGGCATCCGCGTGCCCTGCATCGTGCGCTGGCCGGCGCAGGTCCGGGCCGGCGTCACGACGAACCAGATGGCTATCACGATGGACTGGATGCCGACTTTCCTGGACGCGGCGGGCGTCGCCCCCCACCCGGACTACCCGCTCGACGGGATGAGCCTCCTGCCGGTGCTGAAGGATCCGCGGGCGGCGTTCGATCGGGAACTGTTCTGGCGCATGAAGTTCCGCGGCCAGAAAGCCATGCGTTCGGGCGACTGGAAGTACTTCGTCAACGACGACGGGGAATTCCTCTTCGACCTCTCGAAGGACCAGCGGGAGCGGGCCAACCTCGCCCGGCGCGAGGCGGCGCAGCTTGCGGCGATGCGCTTGAAGTTTGCTGCGTGGGAGAAGACCGTCCCGCCGATCCCGCCGGACGCGCAGTTCTCGCTTCCGTACACGCGTGCCGACCTTGCACATCCCAGCTGAGATGACCCGACAATGAACGCATCCACCCAGAGCAACAGGGCCTACCGGGTCGCCCCGACCGACGGCACCACCTTCCATCCGCGCCTCTTCGGCACCCACGGCGCGGTCGCCGCCAGCCACCACCTCGCCGTGAACGCGGGCGTCGACGTCCTGAAGGCCGGCGGCAACGCGATCGACGCCGCAGTTGCAGCCAGTCTCGTTGAGGGCCTCGTCAATCCGCAAATGAACAGCATCGGTGGCGAATGCCCGCTGCTGATCCGGCTGGCGGGCAGCGACGAGGTCATTGCGCTGAACGGCAACATGGCGGCGCCCGGACGGGCCACGCCGGAGGAGTTCCGCCGTCGCGGCCTCGACCACGTGCCGGACGAGGACATCCTCGCGGCCGGCGTGCCGGCAACGTTCAGCGCGTTGATCACCGCCCTCACGCGCTACGGCACGCTGAGCTTCGCGGACGCCGTTGCGCCGGCACTGGCGCTGGCGGCGAACGGATTTCCGGTTTCGCACGGCCTCGTCAACCAGCACAAGTTCGGCCTCAAGGCGCTCGCGCAGAAGTTCGGCGCCTGGCCCGGCAGCGAGGCTCTGTACGTGCCGGGCGGGCGCGTGCCCGAACCCGGGTCGCTCATGAAGAACGCGGCGCTGGCGCGCATGTACGACCATCTCGCCAACGCGGAACGCAGCGCAGGCGGCGATCGCGCGGCGAAGCTGCAGGCTGCGCACGACGCGTTCTACCTTGGTGACGTCGCCGCCGAGATCGTGAAGTACTCCAAAGAGCATGACGGCCTGCTGGAGCGCAGCGACTTCGAGCGCTTTCGCACCCTGGCCGAGCCGCCGGCACGGCTGGATTTCGGCAACGCCACGATTTACAAGTGCGGGTTCTGGACCCAGGGCCCGGCGATGCTGCAGTCGCTCTCCATGCTCGCGAACTTCGACCTGAAGGCGATGGGGCACAACAGCGCGGAATACCTGCACGTCCTGATCGAAACCATCAAGCTCGCGTTCGCCGACCGCGAGCAGTACTACGGCGACCCGTCGCAGGTTCTGGTCCCCGGCGACGTGTTGCTTTCGGCGGAATACGGCAAGCGCCGCGCGGCGCTCGTCGACCTGCGCCGCGCCAACGACGAGTTGCGTCCGGGTGACGCGTGGAAGAACGCGGCGCTGCTGCCCGCGGACGAGCGATTCACGCCCCAGCCCTGGGGCGCGGGCACGGTGCACGTCGACGCGATCGACGCGGCCGGCAACATGGCCTCTTTCACGCCGAGCGGCGCCTGGCTTGCCTCGGCGCCGGTGATGCCGGCGCTGGGCTTCCCGCTGTCCACGCGCATGATGACTTTCTACCTGGGGCCCGCGAACCACCCGAACGTGGTCGCGCCGTACAAGCGGCCGCGCACCACGCTCACGCCCTCGCTCGCGTTCCGGGACGGCAAGCCGTGGATGACTTTCGGCACCATGGGCGGCGACCAGCAGGAGCAGTGGTCGCTGCAGTTCATCCTGAATCGGGTGGCCTTCGGCATGACGCTGCAGGAGGCGATCGAGGCGCCCAAGCTCTCTTCGGACCATTTCCCGGGGTTCTTCGCCCCGCACAGCCATTTTCCGCAGCACGTGCGGATCGAGGAAAGGGTGGGCAAGAAAGCGTTCGAGGAACTCAGGCGCCGCGGGCACCTCGTCGATGCCGCGCCGGACTGGAGCGAGGGGTTCCTGTCAGGCGCGCAGATCGACACCGAAACCGGCGTGCTCGAAGCGGGCTGCGACCCGCGCGGCTCGAAGAGCGAGGTCTTCCCGAACTTCGCCTACTGCTGGTAGTTCAGCGAAATTTCCTGCTGGCGATGGCCGCGCCGGCGGCGAGGGCCCTGAGCTTGGCCAGCGCGATCTCGCGGTTCATGGGCGCCATGCCGCAATTGGTGCAGGCGATCAGCCGGTTCTTCGGCACGTACTTCAGGGCCCGCCCGATCGTGGCGGCCACCTCGGTGGGTGTCTCCACGCGATCGGAAGCCACGTCGATCACGCCCACGAGCACGTCCTTGCCTTTGAGCAGGGCCATGAGTTCGATCGGCACTTTCGAGTGGATGCATTCGAGCGACACCTGCTTGATGCTGCTCTTGGCCAGCACGGGGAAGATCTCGGCGTACTGGCGCCATTCGGTGCCCAGCGTCTCCTTCCAGTCGGTGTTGGCCTTGATGCCGTAGCCGTAGCAGATGTGCACGGCGGTCGTGCACTTGAGTCCCCTGGCAGCGCGCTCAAGCGCCTTCACGCCCCAGGTCTTCACCTCAGACATGTAGACGTTGAACGCCGGCTCGTCGAACTGGATCACGTCGACGTCGTCCTTTTCCAGCGCGCGCGCCTCCTGGTTGAGCAGCGCCGCGAAAGCCATCGCCATCTTCACCTTGTCGCCGTAGAACTCGTCGGCGATGGTGTCGACGATGGTCATCGGGCCGGGCAGGGTGATCTTGAGCTTTCTCTTGGTGTGGGCGCGCGCGATGCCCGCTTCGATCTTGTGCACCCGGCCCTTCAGCTTCAGCGGGCCGACCACCCGCGGCACCATGGCGTCGTAGCGGTTGTTGCGGATGCCCATCTTCACCTTGTGCTCGAAGTCGATGCCCTCGACCTGCTCGAGGAACCCGTGCACGAAGTGCTGGCGCGACTGCTCTCCGTCCGAGACGATGTCGATGCCCGCGTCCTCCTGCTCCTTCAGCCAGAGGAGGGTGGCGTCGCGCTTGGCGGCTGCGAGGTCGGCGCCCGAGGATTTCCACTGGGGCCAGAGTTTCTGCGGCTCGGCCAGCCATTCCGGTTTGGGGAGGCTGCCTGCGATAGTGGTTTTGAACATGGGCCGGATTCTACCCCCCACGTTCCCCGTGCGCAGGGGGTTCGCGCCTCACCGTCGCCACCAGCAGGAACGCCGCAAGCTGCACCGCGCCAAGGATCGCGAACGCCGTCGCATAGCTCTCCGGCGCGTACCTGCCCCCCTCCGACGGAA
>JANNWA010000631.1:0-2568 GCA_031408275.1 Pseudomonadota bacterium | reverse complement strand
ATCATCGGGCAGGCGTGCGAGTTCGACTATTCGGGCGCGCAGGCCTGCAAGGCACTGCGCGAGGAAGGCTATCGGGTCATCCTCGTCAACAGCAATCCGGCCACGATCATGACCGACCCGGAGATGGCCGACGTGACGTACATCGAGCCCATTACGTGGCAGATGGTGGCCAAGATCATCGAACTCGAACGACCCGATGCGCTGCTGCCCACGATGGGCGGCCAGACGGCGTTGAACTGCGCGCTCGACCTTGCGCGCGAGGGCATCCTCAACAAGTTCGACGTCGAGCTGATCGGCGCTACGAAGAAGGCCATCGACAAGGCCGAGGACCGCGAGAAATTCAAGGCGGCGATGACGCGCATCGGCCTCGGTTCCGCGCGTTCCGGCATCGCGCATAGTGTGGAGCAGGCACTGGAAGTGCAGGCGACGATCGGCTTTCCCGCGGTGCTGCGGCCCTCGTTCACGATGGGCGGCACAGGTGGCGGCATCGCGTACAACAAGGACGAGTTCGTCGAGATGGTGAAGCGCGGCCTCGATCTCTCGCCCACGCGCGAGATGCTGATCGAGGAATCGCTGCTCGGCTGGAAAGAATTCGAGATGGAGGTTGTCCGCGACAAGAAGGACAACTGCATCATCGTGTGCTCGATCGAGAACCTCGACCCGATGGGCGTGCACACGGGCGACTCGATCACGGTGGCGCCGGCGCAGACGCTCACCGACAAGGAATACCAGATCATGCGCGACGCCTCGATCGCCGTGCTGCGCGAAGTTGGTGTCGACACCGGCGGCTCGAACGTGCAGTTCGCGGTGAACCCGGCCGACGGGCGCATGCTGGTGATCGAGATGAATCCGCGCGTGTCGCGCAGCTCGGCGCTGGCGTCGAAGGCCACGGGCTTTCCCATCGCCAAGGTGGCGGCCAAGCTCGCCGTGGGCTACACGCTCGACGAATTGCGCAACGACATCACCGGCGGGCAGACCCCTGCGTCGTTCGAGCCGTCGATCGACTACGTCGACACCAAGGTGCCGCGCTTCGCGTTCGAGAAATTCAAGCAGGCGGACGACCGGCTCACCACGCAGATGAAGTCGGTGGGCGAGGTGATGGCCATCGGCCGCACGTTCCAGGAGTCGCTGCAGAAGGCGCTGCGCGGCCTCGAGAACGGCGTGGATGGATTCAACCTGAAGACCGTCGATCCCGACACGATCGGCGACGAACTGGCGTATCCGCGCGCTGAGCGGCTCTGGTATGTGGCGGATGCGTTCGGCATCGGCATGTCGCTGGACGAAGTGCACGCGCACACCAGGATCGACCTCTGGTTCCTCACGCAGATCAAGGAGATCGTCGACCTCGAGCTGGAGCTCGAAAAGCGCACGCTTGGGTCGATCTCGCGCGAGGATATGCGCCAGTTGAAGCGCATGGGTTTCTCCGACCGGCGCATGGCGCACCTGATGCAGGCCACCGAGACGGAAGTGCGCAACGCGCGGCACGCGCTGGGTGTGCGCCCGGTGTACAAGCGCGTCGACACGTGCGCCGCCGAGTTCTCGACCAAGACGGCCTACATGTACTCGACGTACGAGGACGAGTGCGAGGCCGAGCCCACCAAGCGCAGGAAGGTGATGGTGCTGGGCGGCGGACCCAACCGCATCGGGCAGGGCATCGAGTTCGACTATTGCTGCGTGCACGCCGCCATGGCGCTGCGCGAGGATGGCTACGAGACCATCATGGTCAACTGCAACCCGGAGACCGTGTCCACCGACTACGACACCTCCGATCGCCTCTACTTCGAGCCGCTGACGCTGGAAGACGTGCTCGAGATCGTCACGTCGAGAAGCCGTGGGGCGTGATCGTGCAGTACGGCGGGCAGACGCCGTTGAAGCTCGCGCGCGACCTCGCGGCCAACGGCGTGCCCATCATCGGCACCACGCCGGACATGATCGACATGGCCGAGGACCGCGAGCGCTTTCAGCAGATGCTGCATCGGCTGAAACTGAAGCAGCCGCCCAACAAGACGGCGCGCACCGAGGCCGAGGCGCTGGCCGCCGCCACGGAGATCGGCTATCCGCTGGTGGTGCGGCCCTCCTACGTGCTGGGCGGGCGGGCGATGGAAATCGTGCACGAGCAGCGCGAGCTCGAGCGCTACATGCGCGAGGCGGTGAAGGTCAGCAACGATTCGCCCGTGTTGCTCGATCGCTTCCTGAACGACGCGATCGAGGTCGACGTCGATGCGATCTGCGATGGCGTCGAAGTGGTGATCGGCGGCATCATGGAGCACATCGAGCAGGCGGGCGTGCACTCGGGCGACTCGGCCTGCTCGCTGCCGCCGCAGTCGCTGTCGGCGGAATTGCAGCAGACGCTGCGCGAGCAGACGATCGCAATGGCCAAGGGCCTCAACGTGGTCGGCCTGATGAACGTCCAGTTCGCCATCCAGTTCGACGACGCGGGACAGGGCACCGTCTATGTGCTCGAGGTCAATCCGCGCGCTTCGCGCACCGTGCCCTATGTATCCAAGGCCACCGGCCGGCCGCTGGCCAAGATCGCGGCGCGCTGCATGGTGGGGCAGTCGCTGTCGG
>JANNWA010000630.1:0-4649 GCA_031408275.1 Pseudomonadota bacterium | reverse complement strand
GTGCTTGTGGCGCGTTCCGACGGCGTGGTGGCGGCCGACGTGCGGCCGCTGGTGCGCCTATCGGTACAGGTGATCGTCGAAGAAAACGGCAAGCGCGAATCGGGCTCTGCGGGTGGCGGGGGCCGGACCGGGTACGAATATTTCACCGACGCCCTGCTTCACGATTACGCGCTCAAGGCAGTCCACCAGGCCGTCACCAACCTGGGCGCAAAAGCTGCGCCTGCCGGGACGATGACAGTGGTGCTCGGGCCAGGATGGCCGGGCATCCTCCTGCACGAGGCGATCGGCCACGGTCTGGAAGGGGACTTCAACCGCAAGGGCAGTTCGGCGTTCTCGGGCCGCATCGGCGAGCGCGTCGCGGCACCGGGTGTCACGGTCGTCGACGACGGCACGATTCCCGGTCGGCGCGGGTCGCTGTCGATAGACGACGAAGGCAACCCGACGCGGCGCACCGTGCTGATCGAGGACGGCGTGCTGCGCGGCTACATCCAGGACACACTTAACGCCCGCCTGATGAAGATGCCGGTCACGGGCAACGGCCGGCGCGAATCGTTCGCGCACGTGACCATGCCGCGCATGACCAACACCTACATGCTGGGCGGGTCCCACGATCCGGCCGAGATCGTGCGTTCCGTGAAAAAGGGCCTGTATGCGGTCAATTTCGGCGGCGGGCAGGTCGACATCACCAACGGCAAGTTCGTGTTCTCCGCCTCGGAGGCCTACATGATCGAGAACGGCAAGGTCACCTATCCGGTGAAGGGCGCCACGCTGATCGGCAACGGGCCGGACGCCCTCACGCGGGTGAAGATGATCGGCAACGACATGCAGCTCGATTCGGGCGTGGGCACCTGCGGCAAGGACGGCCAGAGCGTACCGGTTGGTGTCGGGCAGCCGACGCTGCGCATCGACGGCCTCACCGTGGGGGGCACTGCGGGTTGACGGGGGCTTCCCGGCGCCGAGATGATTGCGGCGCGCGCCGGGGCGCCTGATTACCAGTCAGGGTTCCAGAGCTGCCACCAGGGGACGTTTTTCCCGCCCTTGCCGGTGAGGTACTTGCTCTGCGGGAAATTGGTGCGCATCACCTTGTCGGCGCCGTCGCGCAGGTCGGTCATGCCGAGCGCGTCGTAGGCCTTCACCATTATGAAAACCGCCTCCTCGACCGCGGGCGCCTGTGGGTAGTTCTGTACCACCGACTGTGCCCGGTTCGCGGCGGCCACGTAGCCGCTGCGCTTCATGTAATAGCGCGCGACGTGGACCTCGTTCATCGCGAGCGCATTGACCAGGTATTTCATGCGCGCCGCCGCGTCCGGGGCATACTTGGATTCCGGAAAGCGCGTCACGAGGTCCTTGAAGCTCGCAAATGCGTCACGCGCGCCCTTCGGGTCGCGCTCGGTCAGGTCCTGGTTGGAAAACTGGGCGAACAGCCCGCTGTTTTCGTTGAAGTTCACCAGGCCCTTCAGGTAGTAGGCGTAGTCGACGTTCGGGTGGTTGGGGTGCAGCTTGATGAAGCGATCCGCCGCGGCGACGGCCGAGGCGCGCTCGTTTTCCTTGTAGTAGCAGTAGGCGGTCTCGAGCTGCGCCTGCTGGGCGAACCGGCCGTAGGGAAAGCGGGCCTCCAGTTTTTCGAGGTACTTGATCGCCTTGGTCCAGTCCCGGTTCCCCATGGCGTCCTTGGCTTCGCTGTAGAGCTTGTTGGCCGACCAGCCGACCGTCTCGTCGCGCTTGTCTGCCGTGCCGCTGCAGCCCCCCACCAGCAGCGTAGCCAGCGCAAGCAGGGCGACGACAAGCAGGCGTGGAAGTAAACTAGGACGCATGGCCAGGACCTCATCAGGGGTAGCGCGCGATTATAGCGTCTCGACATCGGGTGAATCTCCCGGGCCGGCCGAAATCCGTGCGGCGATTCCGGCTGAAAGCGCGGGCCTGCGATTGGACCAGGCGCTTGCGCGGTTGTTCCCGCAATACTCCCGCAGCCGCCTGCAAGCCTGGCTGAAGGACGGGGCCCTGACGGTAGAGGGCACCTCGCCGGAGGCGAAGCGCGCCGTCGCGGGGGGCGAGCAAGTGGTGTTGTCCCTGCCGGCCCCAGCGAGTGGGAACTCGCCGCTGGCGCAGAGCCTGCCGCTCACCATCGTGCACGAGGACGCCGACATCCTCGTCATCGACAAGCCGGCGGGCCTGGTCGTGCATCCGGGTGCGGGCAACCCCGATCTGACCCTCATGAATGCGCTGCTCGCGCACGCACCCGCCCTGGCCGGCGTGCCGCGGGCCGGGATCGTGCACCGCCTCGACAAGGACACCAGCGGGCTGCTCGTGGTCGCCAAGACGCTGCCGGCGCAGACCAGCCTCGTGCGCCAGTTGCAGGCCCGCAGCATGGGGCGGACGTACACCGCGCTCGTCTGGGGGAGCGTGCGCGCGGCAAAGGGCATGGTGGACGCGCCCATCGGACGCGACGCGCGCAGCCGCACGCGCATGGCGGTGACCGAGCGAGGCAAACCCGCGCGCACCGCGTATGAAGTGCTCGAACGCCTGCCGGGCGCGACGTTGATCTCCTGCAAGCTCGAAAGCGGACGCACCCACCAGATCCGTGTGCACCTGCAATCGATCGGCCATCCGCTGGTGGGCGATCCCGTATACCGGCGCGGCGCGAAATCGCTGGCCCTCGACGGCTTCAGGCGGCAGGCGCTGCATGCCGCGCGCCTCGAGCTTATTCATCCGCGCAGCGGCCGGGCCCGGCACTGGGAGTCCCGCATGCCGGAGGACTTGCGCGACCTGCTCAGGCTTTTCCGGAATGCGCAGCCCGCCTGAGACCCTCACTCCGGACTGGCCGGCGGCGCAGGGCGTGCGCGGGCTGGTCACGACCCGCGCGCTCGGCGACGTGAAGGATCCGGCGACCCGGACGAAACTTGGCGCGCTGCTGCCGTCCGACCCGGTGTGGCTCAAGCAAGTCCACGGCGTGGTCGTGGTGGACGCCGCCGCGGTTGCGCCGGGCACGGTGCCCGAGGCGGATGCGGCCTTCACGCGGGCGCGCGGCGTGGTGTGCGCGGTGATGGCCGCCGACTGCATGCCGGTGCTGCTCGCGGCGCGCGACGCAAGCGTGGTGGCGGCTGCCCACGCCGGCTGGCGCGGCATGTGCGCCGGGGTGATCGAGCGAACGATCGATGCGATGGGGGTTCCCGGCAATCGCCTGCAGGCGTACCTGGGGCCCGCAATCGGTCCAAACGCGTATGAAGTGGGCGAGGAGGTGCGGGACGCGTTCCTCGGCAAGGATGCGGCGGCACAGAGCGCGTTCGCGCCGACCCGCCCCGGGCACTGGCGCCTCGACCTCTACGCGATCGCCAGGCAGCGCCTTGCCTCGATGGGCGTTGATGCCGTGCACGGTGGCGCTTTCTGCACGCACTCCGAACCCGGGCGGTTCTTCTCGTACCGGCGCGACAAGGCGATGCAGCGCATGGCCGGCTGCATCTGGCGCGTATAATCGCCCCCCTTTCAGAAGAGCCATAGAGCATGACGCTGGCATGGATCGTCGCCGCCTGTTTAGCGGGCGGACTGCTGTCGGTCGGCCTGGCGGCGGCGTTCGCCCTGACGGTGCGCGCGTCGTGGGTGCCGATGCTGGTGTCGTACGCGATCGGCGCGCTGCTCGGCGCCGCCTTCCTCGAAGTCATTCCCCACGCCTTCGAGCGCGTGGACGCTCACACCGCGGCGCTGACCATCCTCGCCGGCATCTTCGTGTTCTTCATCCTCGAGAAACTGGTGCTGTGGCGGCACTGCCACACCGAGGATTGCGAGGCCCACGACCAGCATGCCGCCGGGCACGACCACGGCCGCTCCGGCACGCTCATACTCGTCGGCGACACGGTGCACAACTTCATCGACGGGGTGCTGATCGCCGCGGCGTTCCTGGAGAGCACGCAGCTGGGCGTGATCACGGCCATCGCCATCTTCTCCCATGAGATCCCGCAGGAAGTGGGCGACTTCCTGATCCTGCTGCACTCGGGCTATTCGAAGGCCCGGGCGCTGCTGCTCAACATGATTTCGTCGCTGGCGTCGCTCGTGGGGGGTGTGCTCGGGTACTTCGCCCTGCAGGCCTTCTCCGGAGCCGTGCCGGTGCTCCTCGGGATCGTCGCCGCCAGCATGATCTACGTGGCGGTCGCGGACCTGATTCCCGGGCTCCATAAGCGCACGGAACTGCGCTCCACCGTCTCCCAGGCGGTGCTGATTGCGCTCGGCGTGGGCTCTATCGCGCTGGCCCGGCTGGTCACGGGCGGGCTGGCTTGAGGCGTTCCCGGGCCCGGGGTTGACCGCGCTTATGGTGCGGCGCAGAATCGCCGCCTGTTTCCCCAGCGCCCGGCTTTGGGGCGCATACAAAATTCCGCCCGATTCCGGGGCGTCCTTTATAAAGCAGAGCGGGAAGTGGACAACAAGTTCGAGTCGCCCGACGCCCTGATCGCATCGATCCTGAAGGCCGGCAGTGCCATGGGACCGGGATGGATGGGACTCGTCCCGCACGCGCCGGGCGGTGCCCCGTGGGGCGCCGATCCGGCCGCCTGGGTTGCGTCCCTGCCCAGCGATCCGGCACGCCTTGCAAGCCTGCAGGCCGACTATGCCGGGCGGCAGTCGAAACTCTGGATGGACCTCATGGCGCGCGACGCGGG
>JANNWA010000629.1:0-5052 GCA_031408275.1 Pseudomonadota bacterium | reverse complement strand
CGATCGCTCGATGCTCGAGCGCCTCTGGACGTTACTGGAAGGCGGTGCGGATCTGCCGCATAGCGTTGCGGTCAACATCTCGACGCAAAGCCTGGACGACCCGGCGTTCCGCGAGTTCCTCCGCCAGCGCCTGCGGCGCTCGACCGCCATTGCGCGCCGATTGGTGTTCGAAGTCAGCGGCTACGCGGCCGTTCATAACGTGGAAGCGACGGCGATGTTCGCCGCGGAGATCCGCAGGGCCGGCGCGCGCTTCGCACTGGACGGGTTTGAGCTGACCGGTGGCTCGCTGCGCGTGGTGCACCGTCTGCTGCCGGAATACATCAAGCTCACGGAAAGCTACTCCCATGGAATCGCAACGGACGGCGATTTGCGATTCCTGGTCGAGTCGCTGATCCGGATCGTGCACCCGCTCGAGATCAAACTGATCGCCAGCAGCATCGAGGAGCCGGCAATGCTCGGCCAGCTCGCCGACCTCGGGTTTAACGGATTCCAGGGGTACGCCGGAGACCGGCCCGCACCGCTGTAGCGGGGTCTCGTGGGGAATCGACATCGCACGCCCGTCGGACTACAGGAGGATTTCAATGAGAGCGATTTCACAGGATTTCCAGGCGCTGGTGAACGTCGCGGTCGCCGTGCTCGATTCCGAGGGAAGACTGCTCGAAGCGAACGCGTGCTTCATGCGCATCCTCGGAAAGGGGCCCGGCAGGCATATCGGGGCCGACGTTTCGGCCCGCTTCAGAATGCCCGGATACAAGTTCCTTGCCGCCGCGCAACCGCTTGACAGCGGCGAGGTCTTTCAGGGGACGATGCGGTTCCTCGACGGCAGCGGGGAAGGCATCGAGCTGCGCGGCAAGGTGACCCGCTCGGCGTTCGGCCTGTGCCTCCAGGCAGAGGCCGGTGCCGGCGAGCCGGCCCACCAGCCACGGGCCTCCGAGTTGGAGGCGCGCCGGAATCCGGATGTCGAATTGCGCAAGGTCGACCCGGATTCGGCAGACGCGCTCACCGGCACCGGGACCCGGGCCTGGCTCGACCAGTCCCTGGCGACCGAGATGGCCCGCATGCAACATAGCGGCGGTTCCCTGAGCATGCTCATCGTCGGCCTCGATCGCTTCGCAGAGCTCACCGGGGAATTCGGGGCGGCGGCCGGCGACAAAGTGCTGGCGCGATTCGGCTTTCTGTTGCGGCTGCTGACCAGACCGACGGATATTGCGGCCCGCATCGGAGCTGAGGAATTCGCCGTCCTGCTGCCGAATACGAATATCGCGCAGGCGATGGCCGCGGCCGAGCGGATCAAAAAGGCGACCGCGACGGACGTCACGCCGCCGCTCAGTGAGCCGGCGAACGCGAGCTTCGGCTACACCGAGTTCCGGTCCGGCGAGGACGCGGCGTCGTTCCTGGGCCGCGCCCGCGCCTCGCTTGGCCCGGCCCGGGGGCTGGCTTAGGCCGCGGGCTTGTAGGTATCCAGCCTGATGCGCTCGCGCTCGAGCACCACGGCGACCGGGGCCGTGTCCATCACACGCTCGACGTGCGCGAGCAGGACCGGGTAGTCCGCCGGGTCGATGCCGGCATAGCCGCCCCAGCGCAGCAGCGTGAACGCGTAGGCGTCGTGGAACGAGAGGTTCGCCCCGAGCAGCCAGGGAGAAGCGCCCGCTACCCAGCTTTCGATGCGCTTCAGGTGCTTGCGGTACTGGTTGACGGCGGTGGCCTTGATGTCGGCGCGCGCCGCTTCGCTTTCGGCGAATTTCTGCGGCATGAAGACGTGCGTGAACGTCGGGTGGGCCGTGTTGTTCATCCAAGCGAGCCGCGAGAGGGCCTGGGCGCGCGCCCGGGGATCCGAAGGCAGCAGCTGCGCCTGCGGGGCGTGGCGGTCGATCCAGTCGCAGATCGCCACGATCTGGGTGAGCGGCGTGCCGTCGACGACCGCCACGGGCACCTGCGCGTCCGGGTTCATCGTCTTGTATTCCGCCGTGAGGTGCTCGCCCTTGTGCAGCTTGACGAGCTTGGGCGTGTAGTCGTGACCAGCGGCGGATTTTGCGATCTCGAGCCCCACGTGCGGGACGAACGAGCAGGCGCCGGGTGCGAAATAGAGTTCAACGTTCATGGCAGTCCTCCTTAGGGAACGGGCGGCGCTACGCGAACGCGGTGGGCCGGGGCGCGCTGCGGATGATACGCTGCGCGCCGGTGAACAGCAGGTAGTGCCGGCCCGAGGCGCGGCCGATCATGGTGATGCCGGTGCGCCTGGCGATCTCGTGGCCCATCTTGGTAAGACCCGAGCGCGAGACGAGGAACGGGATGCCCATCTGCGCGCATTTGATCACCATCTCGGAGGTCAATCGGCCGGTGGTGTAGAAGATCTTGTCGGAGCCGTCGATTGCGTCCAGCCACATGTGGCCCGCGATCGCGTCCACCGCGTTGTGGCGGCCCACGTCCTCGACGAACATCAGGATTTCCGCGCCCTCCGGCGTCATTTGCGCGAGAGCGCAGCCGTGCACGGCGCCGGCCTGCTTGTAAATGGTTTCGTGTTTCCTCACTTGCTCGATGAGCGAGAACAGCTGGAAATCCTCGAGCCGGACGTCGTCCCTGAGCTTGATCGAATCGATCTCGTCCATGAGCCCGCCGAACACCGTGCCCTGGCCGCAGCCGGTGGTGACGGTGCGCTTTGCCAGCCGTGCCTCGAGGTCTTTCACGCCGCGGCCTTTTCCCTTCCTCGTGACGACGGCGACCGAATCGGTCTCCCAGTCGACCTGCACTTCGGCGATGTCGTCCACGGACCGCACCAGCCGCTGGTTGCGCAGATACCCGATCACCAGGGCCTCGGGCGCCTGGCCGAGCGTCATCAGCGTCACGAGCTCGCGCTTGTCGAGGTACAGCGTGAGGGGATGTTCGCCCGCGATCGCGGTGGGCTCCATCTCGCCGCGCTCGTTGAAGGCTTCGACCTCGTAGGTCGCGGGCCGGCCGGCGTGGGAGAGTTTGGGGCGCAGCGCAGTCATCGATCCTGCGGCCGCTATCCGCCGATGTAGGACATCTCGACCTTGGAAACCCGGGCGGTCTCGGCGGTGCGGATTTCAGAGTACCGGTCGCCGCGCGCGCGCCACACGGCGACGATTTCGTCGCGCAGGTCGGCCTCGGAGGCGCCCGCGCGCAGCAGCGTGCGCAGGTCGTGCCCGGTCTGGCCGAAGAGGCAGGTGTACATCGAACCCTCGGTCGACAGGCGCAGCCGGTTGCAGTCGCGGCAGAACGCCTGGGTCACCGAGGAGATCAGGCCGATCTCACCGCCGCCGTCCGCGTAGCGCCAGCGCTCGGCGACCTCGCCGCGATAATCGGGATCGGCCTGCACCAGCGGAAATTCAGCCGAGATGCGGCGCACGATCTCGGCGGAGGGAATCACGTCGTCCATGCGCCAGCCGTTGGTGCTGCCCACGTCCATGAACTCGATGAAGCGCACTATGTGCCCGGTGCCGCGGAAGTGCCGCGCCATGTCGAGCACATGCGTGTCGTTGACGCCGCGCTTCACGACCATGTTGACCTTGACGGGCGCGAGGCCCGCCTCGGCCGCGGCCTCGATCCCCTCGAGCACCTTGGCGACCGGGAAGTCGGAGTCGTTCATGGCCTTGAAAGTGGCCTCGTCCAGCGAGTCGAGGCTCACCGTGATGCGCTTCAGGCCCGCGTCCTTGAGCGCCTGAGCCTTCTTCGCCAGCAGCGAGCCGTTGGTGGTGAGCGTCAGGTCCACGTTCAATTCGGACAGCATGGCGACAAGCCGCTCTAGGTCGCGGCGCACCAGCGGTTCGCCGCCGGTGAGCCGGATCTTCTCCACGCCCAGGCCCACGAACACGCGGGCGAGCTTCGCGATCTCCTCGAAGGACAGGAGCGAGGACTGCGGCAGGAAGGTGTAGTTCTCGTCGAACACGTCGCGCGGCATGCAGTACACGCAGCGGAAGTTGCACCGGTCGGTCACCGATATGCGCAGGTCGCGAAGCCCGCGCCCGAGAGTGTCGGCAAACGCGCCGCCCTCGAAGCGCGGGGCTTTCGGCGCAGTTGCCCCCGCCTCGCGGAAGGAGCCTGCGGGTCGGATCGGAATAACCTTTTCCGGCATGGTGTTACTGCAGTGAAAAACGGGTTGCGATCATAGCAGAGGGGCGAGGTATGACCGCTTCAAGTGGGTTATATTGCGGCGCATGAACGAACCGTCCATTCCTGTCGCAATCGTCATGCAGCGCAGGGCCTTGCAGAACCGCTGGCAGAGCGAGGTCTGGGAGCCGCTGGGCGTGATCGTGAACCATGCCGGCAGCGGCGCGCCGAGCCTGCTGGTCGAGGAGGCCGGGGTGACGCAGTGGTTGCACCCGGGGTTCGCGCTCAAGCTGTTTCGCGACGAGGCGGAGGGCTACTACCTCAACGTATCCTCGGGTGAGCCACGCGTCTTCGTCATGTGGCGCATGGAGGATGACCTGGCGGTGCCCAAGTTCGTCACCGTGAGCTACAACGAAGCCGGCCGCCTCATGGACGGGGGCGAGCAGGTGGACACGGTGGCGATGCCCGCCGAACTCATGGCCTGGGTGGGCGGGTACGTCGAGGAGAACTACCGGCCCGAGCCGAAGAAGCGCAACCGGCCGCAGTCGTTTGTCAGCCCCAAGGACCGGGCGAGGAAGGCGTCGTGAACGAGGACGACGTAACGGGGTTCCTGTCGCGCTGGTCGCGCCGCAAGCTCGGCAAGGCCGAGCCAGAGGCCGCGCCGAAGCCGGCCGAACTGCCTGCATCGCCGGCGGCGCCGGACTCCGCGAATGCGGCGCCGCCGCCCGAACCATTGCCAAGTGTGGAAAGCCTGACGCCGGAGTCCGATTTCAGACCCTTCATGCGCCCGGATGTCGAGCCCGGCGTGAAGCAGGCGGCGCTCAAGCAGTTGTTCAAGGACCCGCAGTTCAATGTCATGGACGGGCTCGATACCTACATCGAGGACTATGGCGTCCCCGACCCGATTCCCGCGGCGATGATGAAGAACCTCTACCAGGCGCGGCAGCACCTCTTCAGCGACGAAGAGAAGGCGGCCGCCGACGA
>JANNWA010000628.1:0-2477 GCA_031408275.1 Pseudomonadota bacterium | reverse complement strand
CCAAGACCCGCGACGAGTGGGACCGCTGGATGCAGGACAAGAGCGTTTGCTTTGCGCCGGTGCTCGACTTGAAGGAGGCCTGGCACTCGTCCGTGCTGCGCGATCGCGGCATGATCGTGAAGGGTCCCGACGGCGTCGACGGCCTCGGCACGCCGATCAAGTTCAAGGAGGAACCGGGCCAGCCGTCGTTCCAGTTGCCCGCCGCAGGCGAACACACGGACATGCTCCTGGAGCGACTGGGGTACGACGCCGCGGCGCGCGCGAAACTGCATGCGGCGAAAGTCTGTTGAGAGCAGTCCCTCAGGCCTGGAAGCTTTGATTCCCGATTTTCCCCGAACCCACCGGACACCCGCCCCATGACCGACCTCTCCCCCACCGCCCGCGCCGAACTCGCCCCCACCGGCAAGCTGCGCGTCGCCGTCAACTTGTCCAATTTCCTGCTCGTCGCGAAGGATCCTGCCGCCAAGGGCGGCATGCGCGGCGTGGTGCCCGATCTCGCACACGAGATCGGCCGGCGCCTCGGCGTGCCGGTCGAATTCATCGGCTACGAATCGCCCGGCAAGGTCGCGGACGCCGCGAAGACCGGCGTGTGGGATGTCGCGTTCCTCGGCGCCGAGCCGGCCCGTGCGACCGAAATCGACTTTACCGCCGCCTACCTGGAAATAGAGGCTTCCTACCTCGTGCCACCGGGGTCGCCGATCAAATCCATCGACGAGGTGGACCGCGAAGGCGTGCGCATCTCCATCTACGGCCGCAGCGCCTACGACCTTTACCTCACCCGCACGATCAAGCACGCGCAGCTCATGCGAGTGGACGGCATCGAGGCTTCGTGGCAGCAGTTCCTCGACCAGAAGCTCGATGCGCTGGCCGGGCTGCTGCCGCGCCTCGTGGTCGACGTGGAAAACCTGCCCGGCTCGCGCATCCTGCCGGGCCGCTTCACGGCGGTCCAGCAGGCCATCGGCGCGCCGAAGGGGCGCAGCGCGGCGGCACGGTACCTGTGCGGCTTCGCGGAAGAAGCGAAGGCCGCGGGCCTGGTCGCGGCGGCCATCGCGAAGCACGGGGTGCGCGGCGTATCGGTCGCGGCACTGGCTCCCGGCTAGCGCTCCCCGCTTGCGTTCCCCCCCCTAGCCCCCTACCCTAGCTCCAGGGGAGGCGGCGATGACCGACGCAGTCAGCGTTCCGTTCGTGCTGTTCGTTGTGCTGTGCGCGCTCGCCGCGCTGGCGCTGCTCGAGCACTTCGTGCTGCCCGCCCTGCGCGTGGTGGCCTCCTCCAGCGCGGAGAAACTCATCGAGGAAGTCTCCGCGCGCCTCAAGATCGGCATCCGCCCGTTCCAGCGCACCAAGCGCCGCGTGCTGGTCGACCGCCTGCTGTTCGACCCGCGCGTGCAGGAAGCGACCACGGCGTTCGCCAAGTCGGCCGACATTTCGCGCGACCGGGCGCAGGCGATCGTGGAAGGCTACGCGAAGGAAACCGTCCCGGCCTTCAACGCCTACCTGTACTTCCGCATCGGCTACTGGATCGGCCGGCGCGTCGCCCAGACGCTATACCGGGTGCGCTTGGGATATGTGGACTCGGAAGGGCTCGCGAAGATCGATCCCGATGCGACGGTCGTGTTCGTGATGAACCACCGCTCGAACATGGACTATGTGCTGGCCGGGTACCTCGCCGCGGACCAGGCCGCGCTGTCGTACGCGGTAGGCGAATGTGCGCGAATCTGGCCGCTCTCCCACCTGATCCGCTCCATGGGCGCGTACTTCGTGCGCCGCAACTCCAAGGACGACCTGTACCGCAAGGTGCTCGAGCGCTACATCGCGATGGCCACCGAGGCCGGGGTGCCGCAGGCGGTGTTCCCGGAAGGCGGGCTGTCCCGCGACGGGCGCATGCGCGAGCCGCGCCTCGGCGTGCTCGACTACATGATGCGCGGCTTCAAGACCGACGGGGAACGGGACGTCGTGTTCATCCCGCTCGGCATCAACTACGACCGCGTGCTCGAGGACCGCACGCTGCTGCTCTCGATCAACCCCGAGGCGCAGAAGTCCGGCAAGACCAAGGCGGCCACCGGCACGCTGCGGTTTGTCTTTCGCAACCTCCGCCTGCTGATGAAGAGCGAGTGGCACAAGTTCGGCTACGCCTGCGTCAATTTCGGCTCGCCTGTGTCGATGCGCGCCTACTGCGCTGAACACGGAATCGATTTCTCCAGCCTGCCGCGCGAGGCGCGCCAGGTGCGGATGGCGGAACTGGGCAAGCACCTGATGAGCGCGGTAGGCAGCGTGGTGCCGGTGCTCCCGGTGCCGCTGATGGCCACGGTCTTCGTGCGCCACTCGGGCAAGGCGCTGTCGATGCTGGAGGTGAAAGCCGAGATCGAGAAGATCCTCGACGACCTCGACGCAGCGAACGCGCACGTGTACGTCCCGCGGCGCGATCTGGACTACGCGCTGGACGTGGGCCTGCGCATGCTGCTGCTGCGCCACCTCGT
>JANNWA010000627.1:0-37644 GCA_031408275.1 Pseudomonadota bacterium | reverse complement strand
GATATCGAGCCCGCCGCCGGCGGGGCGCCGGGGCCGCAAGGCGCATCCGGTCGCGGAGCGGATGGCGTCGCCGAGGTCCTCAAGATGGCCCAGGGCGACCTCGCGGCGCTGCAGGCCGCCGCACTGGGTTCATCGCAGGCGATCGATCGTGGATTTCCGGTCGCGCGGGTTGCCACCGAGGATCTGCTCCGCGTATCAGGAAGCGACGGCGGAGCGCTCGCCGAGCACAGGCTGTTCGTGTTCCACGGGGTGCTCAGCGGGGTCGGCGACGGCGTGTTCGAGATTCCGCGGGACGCGTTCGGCCATACGGATCCGGCCTCGATCGTCAGGCTCGAGGCGCGGAGTGCCGACGGAAGCCCCTTGCCCGCCTGGCTGCAATTCGACTCACTTACCGGGACTTTCCGGGGCACGCCTCCGGGCGGCGCACGGACTTCCCTTGAGATAGTGCTCAGCGCCAGGGACGAAGACGGCCGCGAAGCGAACATCGCCTTCACGCTGGAACTGGGCGTGAAGGCCGGGGATGCCGAGCCCGCCCGCGTGGACGCGTCGGGCGTATCCGCACCGGTCCGACCCTGGGCCGATCCCGACGATGAAACCGAAGACGAGGATGCTGTTGAAGCGCCCCTCGCGGATGCGGGCGATGCCCCGATCAAGGGCAAACTGGAGAAGGCGAAGCCCACGCGGGCCGGAGCGGCGCCTTTCGGGGAGCAGGTTCGGGCAGCGAAGGCGGCGGGGGATCCCCTCCTTGCCAAGATCCTGGGGACGAAAGAGACGCGGCCGGGCCGCACCAACCTCTAGCTCCCGGGGGGGGTGATTCAGGACACTTTAAATAACAAGTTAAAATGGCCCCGCAAGGGGTACGATCAGATCAACATCCCGGATGTGTACTTGTGCCGTCAGGAAAACCAATCAACTTCGATCGCTGGCGCCTGCTCCTCGGTTGCGCACTATCGCTGGCCTCCGGTTGTTCGGTGGTCCCGGTGCCGTTGGATGCCGCCCAGCGGGAGAGCGTCGCCGCGGAGGCGGAGGCCAAGCTGTTTGCAGGCCAGGAACCCCTCAACCGGCCGGTGACCCTGTACGAGGCGACTGCGCGGTCTATCAAGTACCAGATGGAGTACCGGGTCCGCATGATGGAGCAGGCGGTGTCGCTCGGCCAGCTCGATGTCGCAAAGTTCGACATGCTCCCGAAGCTCACCGCCAACGCCGGCTATACGTCGCGCAGCAACGATTCGTTCGGCTTCGGGTTTTCGCCGAGCGGCCAAGTGGCCCTCAACCCGTCGGCATCGCAGGAGCGGACGCGGGACACCACCAGCGTGGCGTTCACCTGGAGCGTGCTGGACTTCGGCCTGAGCTACTATCGCGCGAGGCAGCTGGCCGACCAGAGCCTGATCACCGAAGAGCGCCGGCGCAAGGCGCTCCAGAACCTCGTGCAGGACGTTCGCCTGGCCTGGTGGAGGAGCGAGGCCGCGCAGCGGCTCATGCCGCAGATCGAGGAACTCCAGGAGGAGATCGCCCTGGCCGTCGAGAAATCCAGGGTGATCGAGAACCGGAAGCTGCTGCCGCCCATGCAGACTGCCTCGTTGCGCCGGGGGCTCCTCGACCTCGAGCAGCAGATCAGCCTGCGCAGGGTAGACCTCGGCCAGGCGCGCGTGGAACTCGCGGCATTGCTCAACGTCCCGCCGGGAACGCAGGTGCAGGTCGATCCGCCCAGCCGCTTCCCGGCAGCCACCCTCGAGCTCAAGACGCGCATGGAAACGCTCGAGGCGGTCGCGCTGCGCAACCGGCCGGAACTGGGCGAGGAAGCCTACAAAACCCGCGTGAACGAGGACGAAGCGCGACGGGCCGTTCTCGCGCTGTTCCCGAACCTCAACCTGGACGTGGCGAGCAATTACGACAGCAACAAGTTCCTCGTGAACAGAGCATGGATGTCGATCGGCGTTAACGTCGCCTTCAACCTCGTCAAGGCGTTCTCGCTGCCGGCCGTCAACCGCTCGGCCGAGGCGCAGAGCAAGCTGGACGAGACCCGGCGCCTTGCGATGGGCATGGCGGTCATGACCCAGACCAGGCTTGCCGCAGTCCGGTACTCGCTGCTCGCGTACGAGTTCGGCGTGTGGGACCTGGCGACCAGGGATGACGAGCAGATCGTCGGCTATCTCTCCTCAAGCGCCGAAGTGGGCATCGATACGGAGTTCGAGCTGATCCGCGCGAAGGCGCGCTACCTGCTGAGCAAAGTCAACCGCGACCTGACCTACGCCTACCTCGAAGCGTCGCTGGGGAAAATCTACAACTCGGTGGGGCTGGATGCGCTTCCGCCCGAAGTCGACAGCCATGAAACCGCGTCGCTTGCCGGGGAGCTGCAGGCAAGGATGGTCGGTTGGGAGAACGAGAACTTCGGCCCCAAGGCGCCGCCGAACGAACTCCCGGTGATGATCGGCCGGATCGACGGCGTGCCCGATGCCCAGGCCAAGGAGTTTCGCGCCGCACTCGTGCGAATTCTCGAGCTGTCCAAGATCAAGGTCGCCGAGCCCGGCGAGGGAAAACTGACCATCAACTCGGCGGTGTTGCTCGAACCGCCCCGCGACGGTGGGCGGCCGGCGCGCGTCAGGGTGGCGCTGGTGGATGACGCGTCGGGCAGCGTCAGGTTTTCCTCGGAATTCAAGACCACGCTCAGCGAGCCGGTGGACGCGCAGCAGTGGAGCACCCTCGGCGAAGGGGCCGCCTATCGGGCTGTCGGCCCGATCGCGAGGCTCCAGTCGGGTCGCGCCGTCGCCCAGAACAAGCTGTCTGCGCCTTGGGGCGACTCCAACCTGAGGCTCGCCCGCAGCACTGCAAGCGGGGCCGCGGCCGCTGTGCAGCCGGAGCCCCCGGCTGAAAACTCGGAATCCCTCAGCCTGCGGATTGCGCAGGCTCTGGCCTGGCCCGCAGTCGAACGGATTTCAAGAGCCGAGTTTGGTGGAGTCCGCCTTGCGCAATAGGGTCGCAGCCTTCCTGGTGGCACTCCCGGCGTTGATCGTTATCATGCCGTTCGAATCCGGTGCCCAGGTTCCTGCTGCGGGCGGGCAGGCGAAACCTGCGGCGAGGGCCCAGTCCCCGGCTCCCGGGGGCGCGGCCCCGGCCGCCTCGTCGAGCCGCATCGGGATGGGGGCGCTGCTCGACCAGTTCACCACGCTGGAGGATCGCGATATCTCCGTACTCGTCACGTCCGGAGATGAGACGACCCTTTCAAGCCAGATGGCCGGGAAGATCAAGAAGATCAATTACGGGCTCGGCGACAACGTCGCCGCGAAGGCGGTCATCCTGGAGTTCGACTGCGAGGAGCAGGAGGCGCAGCTCCAGTCCGTCGAGGCCGAGTACCGGGGCGCCAGGGAGACTCACCTCACCAAGCTGCGCCTGCAGGCGCTTGGTGCGGCGGGGGAGCTCGAAGTCACCGTCGCCGCTTCGGCGGCAGACAAGGCGAGGAGCCAGGTGACGCTGCGCGAGTCGCAGATCGCCTATTGCAAGGTTGTCGCGCCGTTCACCGGGCGCCTCGTCAAGGTCAAGGCCAAGCTGGCCGAAAGCGTGTCACTGGGACAGCCGTTGCTCGACCTCGTCAATCCGGGCTCGCTTAAGGCGCAGCTTTACGTGCCGGCGGCCTGGCTCGGCTGGATCAGGCCCGGCTCGCAGTTCTCGGTAAGGACCTCCCAGGACGGGCGGACCTACCGCGCGCGCGTGTCCAAGCTGAACGCGCGTGTAGAAGGCGTGAGCCAGTCGCTGGAGCTCGAGGCGAAGTTCGAGGGCTCCACCCAGGGGCTCCTTCCCGGCATGGTGGGCACGGCCGTGTTTCCTGATCGTCCCAAACCGTGACCGAACCGGCAACCGGGCCGAAAAGCACCAATATCGCCGCAGAATTGCTGGAGTTCCAGCGAAAGCTGCAGGCGTGCAAGACGTTGCGCGAACTTGCGTTCGCGGCCGTGAACGAAGGTTACAGCGCATTGCGCTTCGACCAGGCGGTCATCTGGCAATACGACCTGCGCTCGCAGGTGTCGGTGGAAGCGGTATCCGGCCTGGCGGAGATCACGCCCGAGGCGCCTTACATGCAGTGGCTGGCGCGTGCGGCCGTGCACTTTTCCGAAGCGCCGGGCCAGCCCGTGGTCGCAGCGGCCCTCGCCGACCTGCCCGATTCGCTTTCGCAGGACGGGGCCGAATGGGCCCCCGACCAGCTGCTCCACTGCGCACTGACGAGCCCGGAAGGCATAGTACTTGGCGGGCTGCTCTTCGCGCGCGACGAGCCGTTCGAAGAGGTCGAGCGCGCCATCGCGCAGTGGATAGGGTCGGCCACCGGGTTTGCGCTTTGGGCATGGCGCCGCGATTACCGGCCCGTGCAGCGCTGGCTGCGCCGGACATCCACCCAGCGCCTGATCATGGGGGCAGCGCTTGCAGTCGCTTTGCTGTCCTTCCTGCCCGTCCGGCTGAGCGCGCTGGCCCAGGCGGAAATCACCCCCGTGCGCCCGTTTCCGATCACTGCCCCCGTGGACGGGGTCGTCGACTCGATTCTGGTCCAACCGAACCAGATCGTGGCGGCCGACCAACCCCTGGTCGTGCTCAACGACACCACCACCCGCAACAAGCTCGCGGTCTCGGTCAAGGCCCTCGACATCGCCAAGGCGGACCTGCAGCGCGCCATTAACAAGTCCTTCTCTGACGATGCGAGCAAGGGTGAGCTCAACGTCCTGGAAGCGCGAGTGCGCGAAAAAGTGGCTGAAGTGGCGTTCCTGTCCGAAATGCTCGACCGCTACAGCATTTCGGCGCCGCAGGGCGGGCTCGCGATCTTTTCCGATTCCGAGGAGTGGCGTGGCCGCCCGGTGCAGCCCGGCGAACGCATCATGATGATCGCCGATCCCTCGCTGGTGGAGGTGACCGTATTTGTCCCGCCCGAGGACGCCGTCCAGTTGGACCTCGGCAGCGAAGTTTCCGTGTTCCTGAATGTCGACCCGCTATCGCCGCTCAAGGCGAAGATCGTGCAGACCAGCTACGAAACGATCACCATGCCGGACAACAGCCTCGCCTATGTCGTCAAGGCGCAGCTTGCGCCGGGCCAGTTGCCGCGGATCGGTTTGCGCGGAACGGCAAAGGTCTACGCGGAGGAGGTTTCCCTTGGGTATTACCTCCTGCGCAAGCCCATCCTGTTCCTGCGCAAGAGCTTCGGCGTCTAGAGCTGAGAATTTTGAGGATTCCTTTCAAGGAATCAAGGGCTGGAGCGGGTTTCCAGCCGGTCACAATACTAAAAGTAATATATATATCAAAGAACGCTGTCAAAACAGGCTCAATTGGCCTGCGGGCGATGGCGGGCGGAACAGTTTCGTATCCAGCTTCGGCGGCTCGCGGCCTCCCTCGCCCCGGCCGTTCAGCCCGAGCCGTTTGCATGCGATCGCAAAGCGCCGGCCGATCAGGTCGGCAAAGAGGCCGGTCCCTGTCATGCGCTCCCCGAATCGCGGGTCGTTGTCTTTCCCGCCGCGCAGCTGCCGGACCACGCTCATGACGTGTTCGGCGCGCAAGGGGTAGTGGACTTCGAGCCACTCGCGGAACAGCCCTTTGAGTTCGTTCGGCAGGCGCATGATGATATAGGCGGCGCTCTGCGCGCCTGCAGCCTGCGCGGCCTCGAGGACTTCCTCGATGCTCTTGTCCGACAGCGCCGGGATGACCGGTGCGACCATCACCCCGCAGGGTATGCCCGCCGCCGACAGCGCGCGCAGTGTGTCGAGGCGGCGCTGCGGGCTGGCCGCGCGCGGCTCGAGCCGCCGTGCCAGCGTGCGGTCCAGCGTCCCGATCGAGACGAACGCACGGACCAGGTTTTTCCTCGCCATCGGCGCGAGCAGGTCGAGGTCCCTCTCCACGAGGGCCGACTTGGTGACTATCGTCAGCGGGTGATCGCATTCGGCGAGCAGCTCGACTATGCCCCGCGTCAGCCGGTAGCGCCGCTCCACGGGCTGGTAGCAGTCGGTATTCGCGCCCAGTGCGACCGGGCTGGGGACGTAGCCCCGGCGGCCGAGTTCGGTGCGCAGCAGCTCGACCGCGTTTGTCTTGGCGTACAGCTTCGTTTCGAAATCCAGGCCCGGGGAGAGTTCCAGGTAGGAGTGGCTCGGGCGCGCATAGCAGTAGACGCAGCCGTGCTCGCAGCCGCGGTAGGGATTGATCGACTGGCTGAACGGAACGTCGGGGGATTCATTGGTCGAGATGATCGAGCGCGCGCGTTCCTCGGTGACCCGGGTTTCAAGTGCGGGCGAAGGCTCGTCGTCGTGCGTCCAGCCGTCGTCAAAGGATTCGCGCGCCTGCGTCCCGAAGCGGCCCTGGCGTGCGTCGGTCGCGCCGCGCGACTTGTCGGCCGCATCGGCGCGCGCCGCATGCACGGGGATCGAATGCATTTCGCTCCGCAGGTCGTTTGGCATGGGGGCGGTGGTTAGAATGGGCCTCGCGGCCCGTGGGCCGGGTTACCCTGGATTATACTGTACATATGGACAGTACCCGCCGTAACGTCGCTTTGCTGGCCGCCTGCCAGGCGATGCTGTTCAGCAACAGTTCCACGCTTGCCTCGATCAACGGGCTGGCGGGAATGTCGCTTGCCACCAACCCCGCGCTTGGCACCCTGCCGGTGACGACCTGGGTGCTCGGGGGCGCGATCTCCACCCTGCCGGCCTCCCTCTACATGAAACGGGTCGGCCGCACCCAGGGACTGATGGCCGGAGCGGCAACGGGGATCGTCGCGGCGCTGGTCTGCGCCCTGGCGATCGGGCTGCACGATTTCTGGCTGCTGTGCCTGGGGACACTGATCTTCGGGGCGTCAAACGCAACGGGCCAGTACTACCGGTTCGCCGCGGCGGACGTATCGCCGGCCAGCTACAAGGCGCGCGCGATTTCGCTGGTGCTTGCCGGGGGGCTGGTGGGCGGGATCCTCGGGCCCGGCATGAGCCGCTACTCGGTGGACGCGTTCGCGGATCGTTTCCTCGGCGCCTATCTCTTTCTCATCGTCTTCTGCATGGCCACCATTGCGCTGCTGTCCGCAACGCGCATCCCGAACCCCACCGCGGCCGAGCAGGCGGGCGGCGGCCGCAGCTTGTGGAAGATCGCGCAGCAGCCGAAGTTCGTCGTGGCCGTCCTGTCCGGTGCGATCAGCTACGGCGTGATGAACCTGCTGATGACCGCGACGCCGATTGCGATGGACATGTGCGGCCACCCCTTCGGCGATGCGGCGTTCGTCATCTCGTCGCACGTCATCGCCATGTTCGCGCCGTCCCTGTTCGCCGGAGCGCTGATCAAGCGTTTCGGCGTGCTGAACATCATCCTGCTCGGCGCAGCCCTGAACGTGGCATGCATCGCGGTGGCGCTGAACGGGGTGGACGTCGCGCACTTCTGGCTTTCCCTGGTGCTTGTCGGCGTCGGGTGGAATTTCATGTACATCGGCGGGACGGCATTGCTCACCGAGACCTACCGTCCCGAGGAGAAGGCCAAGGCCCAGGGCGCCAACGACATGTGCATCTTCGCGATGATGGTGGTCTCGTCGCTGACCTCGGGCCTGCTCGTGTCGAGGGCCGGATGGGATACGGTAAACCTGCTTGCGCTGCCCCTGCTCGCCGTGGTCGCGGTTGCGGCCGTCTGGCTCGCCCTGCGCGGGAAAGGGGTCGCCGCTTGACCGCGATCCTTCCAGCGCGGCTGGGCCAGCGGCTCGAGGAGGTCGACACCCCGGCGTTGATCCTCGACCTGGATGCGTTCGAGGCGAACATCAGGCGGCTGAACGAGGCCCTGGCCGGGCGCAGCGTTCGCGTCCGCGCGCACGCCAAGACGCACAAATGCCCGGAGATCGCCCTGCGCCAGATCGCCGCAGGCGCGATCGGCGTGTGCTGCCAGAAGGTGTCCGAGGCCGAGGCGATGGTCGACGGGGGCGTGGGCGACGTGCTGGTGTCGAACGAAGTCGTCGGGGCTTCGAAACTCGCGCGCCTGGCGCGCCTTGCGAAGCGGGCCCGCATCGGCATCTGCGTGGACCACGTCCTCCAGGTGGACGCCCTCGGCGCGGCCGCGCGCAACGAAGGCGTGCAACTCGACGTCTACGTCGAGATCGATGTCGGCGCGCACCGTTGCGGGGTCGCGCCGGGCGCCCCGGCGCTCGAAGTCGCGCGGCGCATATCGAGTGCTCCCGGGCTGCGTTTTGCGGGCCTGCAGGCCTACCAGGGCTCCGCGCAGCACGTGCGCACGATGACGGAACGCAAGGAGCGGATCGGGATAGCGATCGAGGCGGCACGCACCACGCGCGAGTTGATCGCTTCCAGCGGCATTGCTTGCCCGATCGTCACGGGTGCGGGCAGCGGCAGCTTCATGTTCGAGGCCGCGAGCGGTGTCTACGACGAACTCCAGCCGGGGTCCTACATCTTCATGGACGCCGACTACGCGAAAAACGAATGGGCGCCGCCTTTGCCGCGGTTCGAGCATTCCCTGTTCGTGCTCGCTTGCGTCATGAGCACGCCCGTGCCGGGGCGCGCGGTCCTCGACGCCGGCCTCAAGGCCTCCAGTGTCGACTCCGGGTTGCCCACTGTGTGGGGCCGTCCCGGCCTGACCTATGCGCGCGCCTCGGACGAGCATGGCGTGATCGACGTGCAACCCGGCTCGACCGCGCCGGCCCTCGGGGAAAAGCTGTTGCTGGTGCCCGGACACTGCGACCCGACGGTGAACCTGTACGACTGGTACGTGTGCATGCGCGGCGGGGTCGTGGAGGCGCTGTGGCCGATCACGGCGCGCGGCGCGCTGGCCTGAGGGGCCCTTGAGCCGGCGCCACGCTTACCAGGGCTGGGTGGTCGTAGCGGCAGCGTTCACGCTGATGTTCACGGGCTTCGGCGCCGTGTACACCTTTGCTGCGTTCTTCAAGGCCTTCCAGGCCGAGTTCGGCGCGCCGCGCGGCCATGTCTCGCTCGTGTTCTCCTTGTGCGCGTTCCTGTATTTCATGCTCGGCGCGCCGGCCGGGATGCTGGCCGACCGTTTCGGCCCGCGGCGGGTGGCGCTGGCCGGCGCCGCCGCGCTCGCGCTGGGCCTGGCGGGGGCGAGTTTCGCCCCTTCGCTTGCCGCGCTCTATGTCACCTACAGCATCGGCATCGGCGTGGGCGTGGGGCTGACCTACGTGCCTTCGGTAGGCGCGGTGCAGCCCTGGTTCATGCGCAGGCGCGCGTTCGCCACGGGTATCGCCGTGTCCGGCATCGGCGCCGGCAACCTCATCGTGCCGCCGCTGGCCGCGTGGTGGATCGGGTTATACGGCTGGCGGGGCGCCTACCTGGTGCTCGCCGCGTTTGCCCTGGTGCTGGCTGGTGTTGCGGCATGGTTCGTCGACAACAATCCCGCCCGCCGCGAGCTGCGCACCGGGGAAACGCCGGATCCCGCGGCTGCGACCCAGCCACTGGCGGGATCGACGCTTTCGCAGGCGCTCGGGTCGAGGGATTTCTGGATCCTGTACGCCTCGTTATTCCTGCCGACGATCGGGGTCTTCGTTCCCATGGTGCACCTCGCGCCCTATGCGACCGACCTGGGCCACCCGGATTCGGCCGGCGTGATGCTGGTCAGCCTGATCGGGCTGGGAAGCCTGCTCGGACGATTCAGCATCGGCGGGCTGGCCGATCGCATGGGGCGGTTGCGCTCCCTCGCGCTGATGTATGCGGGCCTCGGCGCCTGCTTCCTTCTGTGGTGGCAGTCGCAGAGCCTGTGGGCGCTGGCCGCCGTTTCGGTCGGGATAGGCTTGTTCTACGGCGGCTTCGTCGCCACGCTGCCGGCGGTGGTGATGGATATCTTCGGTGGCCGGGCAGTGTCGGCCATCATCGGCTGGCTCTACACCGCGCCCGGGATCGGCACCCTGATCGGGCCGCCCCTCGCGGGATACGGGTTCGACCGCCTGGGCAGTTACGACGCGCCCATCGTCGGCGCAGCCGTGCTTTCGTTCGCCGGCGCGGCAGGCGTGCTGCTGGTGCGCGGTAAACAGCAGGGCGCACGCTGATGGGCGCAGCCGGTTCGCGCCGGTCCGCCGGATGGCCGCGCCCCGCCGCTATACTGGCGCCATGAGAGAGAATTCCGCCAGGCAGCGCGCCCGATGAAGCGGGGCCGGCGCGCGCAACCCCAATCCGAAGTGGTGGTGAGCGAAGAGGACGGGGTGCGGTCCCTCCACCTGGGCGGGGAGCACATACAGAGCGCGATGCGCATCGACGCCCCCGACGACCTCGAGCTCGATTACACCAGGACCATGATGGCGTTCCTCCTCTTCCATCCCCGGCCGCGGGAATGCCTGATGGTGGGACTGGGGGGCGGGTCGATCCCGAAGTTCATCTATCGCCGCATGCCGGGTGTGCGCACGCGCGTAGTGGAACTCAACCCGGCGGTCATCACCGCGGCGCGGTCGCTGTTCAACGTTCCGGACGACTGTGCGAGGCTGCGCATCGAACTCGGGGACGGCGCGAAGGCCGTGCATGCGGCCGACGCGTCCTGCGACCTGCTGTTTGTCGACGGGTTCGACGACGGCGCGCAGGTGCCGGACCTGGTCAGCGAGGAGTTCTATGCCGCGGCCCACCGCGCGTTGCGCGCGCCCGGCGTGCTCGTGGTCAATTTCTTCGGGCACGACCGGCGCTTCGACCGGTACCTGCAGCGGATCGAGGCGGCATTCTCCGGGTGTGTCGTGTGCCTCGAGGCGCGCGAGGACGGCAACGTGATCGTGTTCGCGCTCAAGGGCGCGCCGGAGGCGATTACCTGGGACGAGATGCGGCGCTGCGCCGCGAAGCTCGAGCAAAAGCTCGGGCTGCCCTTCGAGCGGTGCGTCCCGGGCCTGCGCAAGATGAACCGCTGGACGCGGGCGGCGCTCCTGCTCTCGCCGGAACCGGATTGACCGCCGCCGATTACGCCACGCTGGCCGCGCTTGCGGCGATCGCGTTCGGCGGCGCTTTCATCTTCGGGGTGACGGGCTTTGGTTCCGCCCTGCTCACGATCCCGCTCGCCGCGCACCTGGTCCCGCTGCCGTTCGCGCTGGCGATGTTTTCGGTGCTCGACTGCACCAGCGCCTGGCGCATCGGGATGCACGACCCGAAGAGCGCGCAGGGGCCGGAGTGGAAGCGGATCCTCCCGGGAGTCGTCCTTGGCACGGTTGTGGGGATGACGATCCTGGTGAACCTGCCGCGTGCCGTATCGATGGCGGCGCTCGGCGTTTTCGTCCTTTCGATCGCGATCTCCAACATCGTTCGCGCCGGCGCAGTGGGGACCATAGGCCGGGCATGGGCGCCAGTGGCCGGGCTGGCCGGGGGCGTCACGAGCACCCTGTTCGGTGCCGGCGGCCCGCCGTACGCGATCTACCTGTCGCGCCGGCCGCTCAGCAAGGAGCAGTACCGCTCGACGCTGGGCGTCTGCACGATGTTCAGCATTTCCCTGCGTGTAGTCGCCTTCTTCATTGCGGGCCCTCTGCAGTCGGCCACGCCTTGGCTGTATGCGCTGGCCGCTTTGCCTGCGTCCTTCGCGGGTCTGTGGGTCGCGTCGAAAGCATTTGCGCGCTTCTCGCGCGACACGCTGATCCGCGCGATCGGCCTCATGCTGGCGGCCAGCGGCATCTCCCTGATCGTGCGCGCGCTGGCGGCCTGAGCATCGCGCCTTACTGCTGCTTGATACCCGCGTCGCGGATGATCTTGCCCCACTTGTCCTGCTCGGCTCGGATGAACGCGGCCGCCTGGTCGGGCGAGCCGCCCAGGGGTTCGGCGCCGAGTTCCGCGAAGCGCGTGACGATCGCGGGCCGCACGATCGACGCGTTCACGTCGGCATTGAGCCGCCGGATGATTTCGGGCGGCGTCCTGGCCGGGGCCATCAGCGCAAACCAGCCCAGCACTTCGAAGCCCGCGAGGCCTGTTTCGGCAACGGTGGGCACGTCCGGCAACAGGGGCGTGCGCTTCACGCTCGATACGGCGATCGGGCGCAGCGCGCCCTTCTTGATGTGGGGCGTCATGATCGCGATGTTCTCGAACATCATCGGCACGCGGCCGGAGAGCAGGTCGGGCATCAGTGCGCCCGAGCCCTTGTAGGGGATGTGGACGATGCTCACGCCCGCCATGCGCTGCAGGAGTTCTCCTGACAGGTGCTGCGCTGTGCCGGGGCTGGAGGACGCGTATTCGACCTTGCCGGGGTTCTGCTTGAGGTACGCAAGCAGTTGCGCCATGTTCGTCGCCGCCATGGACGGGTGCACCACGAGGACATAGGGCGTGGTCGCTATCAAGGCGGCCGGCACGAGGTCCTTGTCTTCGTACGGCAGGGACGCGTACAGCGCGGGCGCCGTGCCGTGCGTGCTCGGGACCAGGACCAGCGTATGCCCGTCGGGCGTCGCCTTCGAGGCGATGCCGGCGCCGATGGTGCCGCTGGCCCCGGCGCGATTCTCGACGACGACCGCCCTGCCGAGCGACTCGGTGAGTTCCTGCGCCACCAGCCGGCCGATCACGTCCGTCGTCCCGCCGGGCGGGAACCCGACGATGATCCTGACGGTCTGGGACGGGTAGCCCTGGGCCTGCGCGGCGAGCGAAGCGATGGCGAGCAGCGCCCCGGCGATTGCATTCCTCAGCATGATTTCTCCTCCGACGTTTTTTCAAAACCAGTAACGATACTGGCTGCAGAACGGCTTCTGTGGCCGATCTTTAAAATAAAAGTCAAACTTTATCAGGTAAAAACAGCCGTGGCCGGGGTGCGTTCCTACGGCACGACCAGTTCGATCAGGAACGGGCCGGGCCGCGCGCAGGCCGCCCGGAACACGTCCGCGAACGCGGTCAGCGTGTCCACTCGCACGGCTTCCATGCCCATGCCGCCGGCCAGCTTGACCCAGTCGAGGTCGGGCGGGCCAAGGTCGAACAGCTGGCGCGCGCTCTTGCCCGGCGTGGCGCCGACCGCGGTCAGTTCGCCCATCAGGATGCGGTAGCTGCGGTTGGCGAAGATCACGTTCACCACGTTGAGCTTCTCGCGGGCCTGGGTCCACAGCGCCTGCACCGTGTACATTCCGCCGCCGTCGGACTGCAGGCACACGGTCTTCCTGTCCGGGCAGGCAAACGCGGCGCCGGTTGCGAGCGGCAGGCCGCAGCCGATCGCGCCGCCGGTGATCTGGATCCAGTCATTGGGTGCGGCGGCGAAGGTCGGTGCGAACAGCTGGCGCCCGGAGGTCACTGCATCCTCGGCGACGATGGCGTTCTCCGGGATGAGCGCGGCGATCGTGCTTGCGAAGGCATCCGGCGAAAACGGGCCGCTCGCAACCGTTGCCCGGGGTGCTTCGGGGATCGGCGTGTCCCTGGGTGCGCCGAGTTCGTCGGCCAGGGCTTCGAGCGCGGCGACGGCGTCTTCCTCGGGGCGCGCGAACATGTGCACGGTGCAGTCGCGCGGCCAGAGTTCGCTCGGCTTTCCCGGATAGGCAAAGAAACCCACCGGCGGCTTCGCGCCCACGAGAACGAGGTGCGCGAGCCCGCCGAGCACTTCGAGCGCGCGGTCCACGGCGTACGGGATCCGGTCGATCTGCGGCCGTCCGCGGCCGCGGGCCATGCGCGAGATCTGGGTGGGAACCCGCAGCTTCGCGCCGGTCTTGACCGAGATGCGATGCGCCGCGCGCAGGCCCGCCTCGGAAAGTGCGGCACCGGCCAGCACCAGCATTGCGGGCGCGCCGGTGCGCAGCGCGCGTGCAACCGTGGCGAGCGTATCGGGCGCAACGCCGGGACGGGCGGGCACGGCAAGCGCGGCGGCCGGCCCGGTGCTTTCGTTCCATGCAGTGTCCGCCGGCAGGATGAGGGTGGCGATCTGGCCCGGCGAGGTGCGCGCGGCCTGCACGGCGGCAGCGCCCGCGGCCGGCACTTCGTCGGCCGTGGCGCAGGTGCGCACCCAGTGCGATACCGCGCGCGCGAGGCCTTCGGTGTCCGCGGTGAGCGGGGCGTCGTAAGGCCGGTGATAGGTCGCCTGGTCTCCCACCACGTTCACGATGGGCGAGTTCGCGCGCTTTGCGTTGTGCAGGTTCGCGATGCCGTTGGCCAGGCCCGGTCCGCAATGCAGCAGGGTGGCCGCGGGCTTGCCGGTCATGCGCCCATAGCCGTCCGCGCAGCCCGTGACCACGGTCTCGGCGAGGCCCAGCACGCAGCGCAGTCCCGGCACGCGATCGAGCGCCGCGACGAAATGCATCTCCGAGGTGCCGGGGTTGGCGAAGCACACCTCGACGCCGGAGGCGAGGAGGGTGCGGGCGAGGCTTTCGGCGCCGTTCATGGTGTGGTTTTCTCGCGCATGGTCACGAACTCCTCTGCCGCCGTCGGATGGACGCCGATGGTCGAATCGAATTGCGCCTTGGTGGCGCCGCATTTGAGGGCGATGGCGATCCCCTGGATGATCTCGCCCGCGTCCGGGCCCATCATGTGGGCGCCGAGGACTTTCTGGCTTGCCGTATCCACGACGAGCTTCATGAAGGTCTTTTCCTCGTTGCCGGAGAGCGTGTGCCGCAGCGCGCGAAAGCCGGTCTTGTAGATATCCACCGCGAGGCCGCGCTCCCTGGCCGCTTCCTCGGACAAGCCCACCGTCGCCACGTTGGGGATCGCGAAGATCGCGGTCGGGATGTTGTCGTAGTCCAGGGCGGTCGGTTCGTTGCGAAACAGCGTCTTCGCCAGCGCCATGCCTTCCGCGGTCGCCACCGGCGTGAGGTTCACGCGGTTGGTGACGTCGCCGATGGCGTGGATCGACCCGACCGAGCTCTTGTAATGCCTGTCGACCTGGACCGCGCCGTCGGTGGCGAGGTTGACCCCCGCCGCTTCGAGGCCGAGGTTGCGCGTGTTGGGCTTGCGGCCGGTGGCGTACATCACGGCGCCGGCCTCGCTCCGCGTGCCGTCCCTGAAGGTCGCCGCGATCGCTACGCCAGCGGTCTTTTCGAGGGTGGCGATGTCGCTTTCGAGGCGGATCGTGACGCCTTTCTTCGTCATTTCCTCGGCCAGCCGCAGGCCGAGTTCGGCGTCGAAGCCGCGCAGGAGGCGCTTGCCGCGATAGACGAGCGTCGTTCGCACGCCCAGGCCATTGAAGATCGAAGCGAACTCCACCGCTATGTAGCCGCCGCCGACCACGATGACCGATTCCGGCAGCTGCGGGAGGAAGAATGCCTCGTTGGAGGTGATCGCGAGCTCGTGTCCGGGGATGTGCGGCACCGTGGGCCATGAACCTGTGGCGACGAGGATGTGCTTTGCCGACCAGGACCTGCCACCGCACTCGACGTGGTGCGGATCGACGATCGTCGCGCGGTGCTTGAGGATGGTGACGCCGGCGCCCGCCAGCACGCGCTCGTACACGCCGTTGAGCCGCGCGATCTCCTTGTCCTTGTTGGCGACGAGGGTCGGCCAGTCGAAGGAGGGTTCCGGCACGGTCCAGCCGAACCCGGCGGCGTCGTGGAAGTCCTCGCGATAGTGCGCGGCGTACGAGAAAAGCTTCTTGGGGATGCATCCCACGTTGACGCAGGTGCCGCCGAAGTAGCGCTCTTCTGCGATCGCCACCTTTGCGCCGTAGTTGGCGCAGAAGCGGCTCGCGCGCACGCCTCCGGATCCGGCGCCGATGGTGAACAGGTCGAAATCGAAGCGGGACACTGGCGCCTGGACCTGCGAGCCGTGCTTGCTAGATGTTCTTGAGGTTGAGTTCGACCATCTCGAGCTGCGCCGTGATGTCGTTGTGCTGCGGCTTGTCGGCCAGCCACTTGAGCGCGTTGGTCACGCGCTGCTCGAGCTGCGCGCGCGGCATGCCCTGGACCCCGTTGAACAGCGCGGCGAGCTCCGGGAGGCTCTTGGCCTGCGCGAGCATGCGCACTTCGCCGAGCTTGGCCTCGATGGCGTTGCGGTCGAGGTTCGTAACGATCTTCAGGGTCTTGTCGCTATCCATGCGGGCTCCTTGGACGTTGCTTGGCCGTGGATTGTGTCGGGCGGGAATGGCTCCGGCCGAATCTTAGCACCCGGGCGGGATACTTCCATCCGATCTGCCGTTGCACCATCAGGCCGCAAGGCTCCACGCGTCCGACTGTTGCAGCGCGCGGCCCTCGGCCCGCAGTTTGTCGAGATGCGCCGTTAGGGAACGCGCCGCGACGGGGTGGAGTTTCGGCGGGACATCGGCGTACACCTCCGCGACCAGCGCGTCGAGTTTTGCGCTGCCGAGCTTGCGCAATGCGGCGACGACTTTTTCCTCGCGGGCAAGGCGATGGGCGATCAGGCGCCTTACTTCGCGGTGCGGCCGGCCGATCAGGTAGCCGTGGCCCGGGGCGAGGATGGCGAGGTCCTCGGCGAGCAGCATCTCGAGCGAGGCGAAATAGGCGCGCATGTCGCCGTCGGGCGGGTTGATGACGACCGTCGAACCCTGCATCACGTGGTCGCCCGTGAACAGCATGCGGGTTTCCTCGAGCAGGTAGCACAGGTGGTTGGATGCGTGGCCCGGCGTATGGATCACGCGCAGCGTAAGCGGGCCGCACGCGATGCGTTCGCCGTGCCCGGGCACGCGGTCTGGCGCGAACGCCTGGTCCTGGCTGCCGCCGCGCGGCGCGGGCATGCCCATCACCGTCGCCCCGGTCGCATCCTTGATGCGCTTTGCCGCGGGCGAGTGGTCCATGTGCGTGTGCGTGCAGACCACCCACTTGATGCGCCCCGCGCCGGCCGCGAGCAGCGCTTCGATATGGCTGTCGATGGCGGGGCCGGGGTCGACCAGCACCAGTTCGTCGCCGCCGACGAGGTAACTGTTGGTGCCGGGGCCCGTCATCATGCCCGGATTGGGCGCGATGATGCGCGTGACCAAGCGGTCGAGGCGCTTGGCCACGCCCGGGACGAGGTCGTAGCTCGTGTCACCCGCTTCCTCCGGGTCGCTCCAGTGGATCTCGGCGTAGGGCGGGTCGTTGCGCCGGAAGAGTTTCCTGCCGTCCTTGCCTGCGGCCCAGCACGAGGCGTCGGCCTCGATGTCCACGCGGTTGCTGGCGAACTCGAAAGCCGACTGCGCACGCTCGAACGCCGCGAGCTCGGTCAGCGAAATGCGCGTGGGATGCACGAGTTCGATTTCGCCTTTCGCGCAACGCTCAAGGGCAAGGTGCGGGCGCACCCATTCGCTCGCCACCGTCTCGCCGTCATCGTGCGAGCCGTGCTGGCCGTGCGGGGCGCGGGCGACGAAGAAGCGCGCCGAAAACCGGCGCGGCCGCCCCGGGGCGGTGATCCAGTGGCTGAAGTAGGCGATATTCTCGGCGGGGATGGCGAGCTTTTCGCGCTCGAGCAACTCGCCGAAGGCGAGCGTGCCCGCGTTGACTGCGGCGCGATGGACCGCAAGCGCGTCCGCGCGCTCCGGGTCGAGCGGCGCGCCCGACTCCTCCATCGCTATGAGGATGCCGGCCTCCTCGAAGCATTCGCGCACGGCGGCCACCCAGTAGGCAAGACCGCCCGCGTCCACCCCGAGTCGGCGGTTTGCTTCGGCTTCGGTCAGACCGGTCACGCGATCGAGCGCCTTGTGGTCCGCCGCGTCGAGCCCGCCACCCGGAAACACATAGGCGTTCGCGACGAACGCGGCCGAAGGGCTGCGCTTGAGCATGAATATTTCCGGTCCTGTGTCGCCGTCGCGCAGCAGGATCAGCGTGGCCGCGGGGCGCGGGACGATCTGTGCCATCTGGATTCCTCCGGGGCTCAGGCCGTGCGGCCCGAGCGGTCCTTCTCGTTTTGCGTCTTGATCAGCGCGCGCATGCGGTCCCAGTCGGCGTCGGTCAGCTTGTCCAGTTCGGTGAACGAGCCGCCGTTGGCGAGATACCCCCCGCCGTCGATCGCGATGGTCTCGCCGGTGAGCCATTCGCACCCGTCGGCCATCAGGAAAGCCGCCAGGTTCTGCAGCTCGGGCATCAGGCCGATGCGGCGCATCGGGTTCTTGTCGTTGCCGTCCTCGAACTTGCCGTCCGGGCGCAGGCGCTTGGACGCCCCTTCGGTGGGGAAGGCGCCCGGCGCGATCGCATTGAGCCTTATCCCATAACGGCCCCATTCGACCGCCAGCGACTTCGTCATGACGTGCAGCCCGGCCTTGGACATCGCCGAGGGGACCACATACGGTGAGCCGGTCCATACCCAGGTCACTAGGATCGAAATCACCGAACCCTTGTGCCCGCCGGCGATCCAGCGCTTGCCGACCGCGTGGGTCACATAAAAGCTGCCGTGAAACACGATGTTGGCGATCGCGTTGAAACCGTTGACCGTGAGGTCCTTGGTGGGGCTGATGAAGTTGCCCGCCGCGTTGTTCACTAGCCCGGTCAGCGGTCCCGCCTCGGTCCAGATGTGCTCGATCATCGCGTCGACGGCCTGCGCGTCGCGGATGTCGACCGAATGGGTGCGGACCGTGCCGCCGTGCGCCGCCATCAGTTCCTTCGCGGTCGCGTTCAGCGTGGGGCCGCGGCGCCCGGCGATCCAGACCTCGGCGCCGAGCGACAGGTACTGCGCGGCGATTTCCCGGCCGAGGCCCGTGCCTCCTCCGGTGACGAGGATTCGTTTGTCCTTGAGCAGGCCTTCCTTGAACATGCGCGTCCCCTGACCAAATCAGTGAAAGCGCTTATTCTAGACGGTCAGGACGATCTTCCCGATGTGCTGCGAGGTTTCCATCAGCTTGTGGGCTTGCGCGGCCTCGGCGAGCGGGAAAGTCTTGTAGAGCACGGGCTTGATCCGGCCGGCCTCGATCAGGGGCCAGACGCGCTCGCGCAGCGATTTCGCCACCTGTCCTTTGAATTCCACCGTGCGCGGACGCAGCGTCGAACCGGTGATCTGCAGGCGCTTGCTCATGACCACGCTCAGGTCGACTTCCGTCTTCATGCCGCCGAGGAAAGCGATCATCACCAGGCGCCCCTCGTCGGCGAGGCTTTTGAGTTCGTTGGGCACATAGCCGCCGCCGACCATGTCCAGGATGACGTTCACGCCCTTGCCGCCGGTCGCGGCCTTCAGCCCTTCCGCCCAGTCCCCGGTCTTGTAGTTGAAAGCTTTCTCAGCCCCGAGTTTTACGCAGGCGGCACACTTTTCGTCGCTGCCGGCGGTGGCGAACACGCGGTTGCCCATGGCGGCCGCCATCTGGATCGCGGTGACGCCGATTCCGGAGGAGCCGCCCTGCACGAGCAGCGTTTCACCCGCCTTGAGGCCGCCGCGATCGAAGACGTTGCTGTACACGGTAAAGAAAGTCTCGGGCAGCGACCCCGCCTCGGTAAGCGACACCCCCTTGGGCACGGGCAGGGCCTGCACCTCGGGCGTCACGCAGTATTCGGCGTAGCCGCCGCCGTGCGTCAGCGCGCACACTTGGTCGCCGACCTTCCACATCGTCACGCTGCCGCCGATGGCCGCGACGGTGCCCGCGACCTCAAGGCCCGGCAGGTCCGACGCGTCGGGCGGGACCGCATACAAGCCCATCCGCTGCAGGATGTCGGGCCGGTTGACGCCGGCGGCCGCCACTTTGATCAGGATCTCGTGCGGCTTGGGCTGGGGCAGCTGGCGTTCCACCGGCCTGAGGACTTCCGGTCCGCCGGGTTGGGATATTTCGACGGCGCGCATCTTTGCTGGCAGGCTCATTGGGGGTTTTCCATGGGAAAAAGGGTGAGGAGGCGGCGGATGATAGCGCAGCGACCGGGGGTGCGAAACGCTTCAGCGCAACTGCTGCGCGGCCCAGTGCAGGTCGACGTTCCCGCCGGAGATGATGACGCCCACGCGGGCGCCTGGCGCGACCAGCTTGCCTTCCAGCAGGGCGGCGGCGGCCAGCGCGCCGGTGGGCTCGACCACGATCTTCATGCGCTCCCAGAGCCAGAACATCGTCCGCAGGAGTTCCGTGTCGTCGACTGTGAGCATGTCGTTTACGTAATGCATGACAAGCGGGAAGGTGACCTTGCCCATCGAATGGGTGCGCGCGCCGTCCGCAATCGTCTCGGGGTTGTGGCAGCTTTGCAGGGTCCGCGTCTTGAAGGAGCGCGTCGCGTCGTCGCCGAGCGCGGGCTCCACGCCGATGGTCTTGCAGTCCGGGGAGAGCGCATGCGCGGCGATGGCGCAGCCCGAGAGCAGTCCGCCGCCCCCGCAACAGACGAGAAGGTAGTCGAGCTTGCCGGCTTCTTCGATGAGTTCCTTGGTGGCGGTGCCCTGGCCGGCCACGACGTGCGGATGGTCGAAGGGCGGGATGACCGCCAGGCCGCGCTGGGCCGCGAGGTCGCGGGCAAAGGCCTCGCGATCCACCTTGTGCTTGTCGTAGAGCACCACTTCCGCGCCGTAGCCGCGCGTCGCCTCGACTTTGACGGGCGGCGCGTCCAGGGGCATGACGATCACCGGCTTTACGCCCAGCATCCGGCCGGCGAGCGCGACTGCCTGCGCGTGGTTGCCTGAGGAGTAGGCCAGCACGCCGCGCTGCCTCTCCGAGGGGGAAAGCAATGACAGCGCGTTGTACGCTCCCCGGAACTTGAACGCCCCCATGCGCTGGAAGTTCTCGCACTTGAAAAACACCTGCGCGCCGGTGCGCTCGTCCACGGTGGTCGAGGTGAGCACGGGTGTGCGGCGGGCGTGGCCGGCAATGCGCTGCGCCGCGCCGGCCACGTCGTCGTAGGAAACCAGCAGCGGGCCGAAATCGGTTGGGTTCATGGTCGATATTGTAAGGGATGGGCATGCGCGTCGGCGGCGTACAATCCGCGCACCAACGTGGAGGAAGCGTCATGGATTATTCGCACTACAAGGACCTGAACGTCCGCATGATCGAGCCGGGGATCCTGGAGATCGTGATGGGCAGCGAGGACGGCAAGCTCTCGACCGCGGGCCACCGCATGCACGGGGAGCTCGCCGATATCTGGCGCGACATCGACCGCGACCCGGACACGCGCGTCGCCATCATCCGTGGCGCCGGCCGCGGATTCTCGGCGGGCGGCGACCTGTCGCTCGTGCAGGACATCGCGGACGATCCCGCCGTGCGCCAGCGCGTCTGGCGGGAGGCGCGCGACATCGTCTACAACGTCATCAACTGCTCGAAGATCATAGTTTCGGCGATGCACGGGCCGGCGGTCGGCGCCGGGTTGGTGGTCGGGCTGCTCGCGGACATCTCGATCGCGGCGAAGAACGCGCGCATCATCGATGGGCATACGCGGCTGGGGGTCGCGGCCGGGGACCACGCCGCGATCGTCTGGCCGCTCCTGTGCGGGATGGCGAAGGCGAAGTACTTCCTGCTCACGTGCGAGCAGGTGAGCGGCGAGGAGGCCGAGCGCATCGGCCTCGTGTGGGTCTGCTGCGAGGTGGCGGAACTCAAGGCGATGGCGCTTGAGGTCGCGCGGACGCTCGCGGGCGGCGCGCAGAGCGCGTTGCGCTGGACCAAGTACAGCCTGAACAACTGGCTGCGCATGGCGGGGCCCACGTTCGATGCGTCGCTGGCGCTGGAATTCCTGGGGTTCGCGGGACCGGAGGTTCGGGAGGGGATCGCCTCCCACCGCGAGAAGCGCAAACCCAACTTCCCGGACGGAACGGCGGGTTAGGCTTTGGGCGTCAGGTCGCTGAAGTCGAGGCCGCCGCCGGCGTCCGCGGCCGGCGGAGTCGCGGCGGGCGCCGGTGCGGTGCCGGATGCGGCGCACAGGCGCTCGAGGTCGCGCGCGATCCCGGCAATGTCCGGGCCGACCCGGCTCTGGTAGGACATCAGGATCCGAACCGGCAGGTCCACCAGTTGCGGGTCCGGGCGGTCGCGCAGGTGCGCAGCGTTGTTCAGGGCGGGAAGGATGTGCTGGCTCTTGATGCCCGCCATCGCGCTGTCGATGCCGTTCATGACTGCATTTTGCGCACGGGCGATTCCCGAGAGCAATTCTGCGAGTTGTTGTGCGGAGATTTGCAGCATGGCGATCCTCCCGTGGTGGTTCCGGAAATTTCGTCGATGGTAACATCGCCGTATTCGCCCCGGATGGCCGCGCCCGAATGCTGAAAAGACTCCTGCCCGGGTTCGGCCTCGTTCTCGCCGGAGCGCTCGCAGGCATTGCCCTGCACACCGCGCTCTCAACGGGGGAAACCATGTTCGCAGGCAATCGCCCCACCAACCTCGGCGTCACCGAAGGCCGGCTCGCCGCGCCTAAGAAATCCCCGAACTGCGTCTCGAGCCAGGCAGACCCCTCGGATGCGGAGCACTACATTGCGCCCATCGGTTTCAGCGGCAGCCCGGCAGATGCGATCGCCGCCCTGCGCAAGGTCGTCGAGGGCACCGGGCGCACCCTCGTGGTGAAGCACGAGGGGAACTACCTTTATGCCGAGTTCACCTCGAAGCTCATGGGCTTCGTCGACGACGTCGAGTTCTACGCCTCCGAAAAGGAAGGCGTGATCCACGTGCGTTCGGCATCCCGCCTCGGGCGCAGGGATTTCGGGGTCAATCGGATGCGCATCGAGTCGATCCGCGCGCGGTTCGGGGCCGCGCGCAAGGTCGTCACCGCCTGATCGTCGGGCCAGGCTTCATGATAGTTCAACGATCACCGGCTGGTGGTCGGAGGCCTGACTTTCTTCTCTCCCTGCGCGGGGGAGTCGATCCGAGCGCCGAGCGCGTCGACGCGCGCGCGCAGTTGGCGCAGTTCTGAAAGTATTTCGTCTTCCTTGCCCTCGATCTTCTGTTCCTCCTCGCCCATGATCAGCGAGGACACTATCGCAATGAAGGCGCCGAACACGCCGGCCCCGGCGAACATCAGACCGACGGCGAGGACACGGCCGCCCGTGGTCACCGGATAATTGCGCGAGGAACTCTGGCTGCTCAGCATCTCGAACGACCACCACAGCGCGTCCCCGGCCGTGCGGATATTGGCGTCGGGCACGTCTTCCAGGTTGAGGATCCCGATCGACGAAAAGGCGACCACCAGGAATGTGGCGACGGCGGTCGTCACGAATACGCCGGCCGCGCGATTGGCGAACAGCAGCTTGAACACGGTGCGCACCGAACGCACCGCGCGCAGGATGCGCAGGATGCGCACCATGCGGACCAGGCGCCCCCAGCGCAGCAGGTCGAGGTTGGGGATGCTCGACACCAGGTCGATCCATCCCCATTTGAGGTAGGCGAGCCTGCTCGGCGCGGTGGCGACGTTGTAGAAGAAATCCCCGAGGAACACAACGCAGATCGCGGTGTCTGTCCACTGGAGGAGGGTCGCGACGGACTCAGGAAGCTCGAGGATGGTCTCGGCAACCAGCGACCCCAGCACGAACACCGACAGCACCAGCAGCACGAACTGCCACAGGGTGACGCGTTGCGCAGCGGGAGCTGCGGTGCCCGGAGCCATGCCGTCTCCAAAACGGTGGGGGCGCACATTGCGGGTGCGACCGTCACCTCAAATCGTATTCGGTCGCCGCGTCCGGACCTTGACCTGGCTCAAACCGGCGGCCGAACCCGCAGTGCGCGCTGCGGCGCTGGCAATCGCGCCCCCGCAGGTCTACAGTTGCCGGTAAGCCCTTCCCCGCGATGCGGAGGTTCCCGTGAATGCTGTGCTGCGACTGTTGTTTTGTGTGGTGATCCTGTCGGTGGCGCCTGCCCGCGCGCAGGACAAGCCCCGGGAAGATGTGCCCGAGACCCTGTCGGCCGTGGTCCGCGTCAAGGCCCGCATCCTGCCGAACGCGCGCTCGGCCGAAACGCTGGGTACGCAGCGCGAGGGCAACGGCGTACTGATCCGCGACAACTACGTGCTCACGATCGGCTACCTGGTGATCGAAGCCGAAGGCATCGAGGTGATTTCAGGCGACGGCAGGGCCGTGCCCGCGACACTGGCGGGCTACGACCACGCGAGCGGTTTCGGCGTGCTCAGGCTGGTGGCGCCGATCGACGCGAAGCCGATCCCGCTCGGCGACGCGAAGGACCTGGCCGAACGCGATCCGGTGATGGTGGCCTCGCACGGCGGGCGCGAAGGCGTCAGCCTTGCCTACGTCGTGTCCCGCCGCCAGTTCACGGGCAGCTGGGAGTATCTCCTCGAATCGGCCATCTTCACCTACCCGCCGGTGATGAACTGGTCGGGCGCCGCGCTGATCGGCCCCAAGGGCGACCTGCTCGGGATCGGCTCGCTGGTCGTCGCCGATGCGATGAGCCCGGGCACGCAGTCGCCGGGAAACATGTTCGTGCCGGTGGACTTGATCAAGCCGATCCTCAACGACCTGATCGAGAAGGGCCGCGCCGGCCCGGTGCGGCCGTGGCTGGGAATGTCGACGGAGGAGTTTCGCGGGCGCCTTTTCGTTTCGCGCCTCTCTCCGGACGGCCCGGCTGCGCGCGCCGGCCTGAATCGCGGCGACATCCTGGTCGGCGTGGGCGGCGAGGAGGTCGCGTCCCTGGCGGAGTTCTACAGGAAAGTCTGGGCGCGTGGCACCGCCGGCGTCGAGGTGCCGCTGCGTGTGCTGCAGGGCACGCAGATCCGCGACATCAACGTGCGTTCGATCGACCGCGTGGAATACTTTCGCGCCAAGCCCACGCTCTAGCGCGGCCCGCCCACTCCGGCTACGATGGGCGGTTATGGGCAACATCGCGCTCACCGACGAAGAACGCATCGAGATCGAGCAACGCATTCGCGAGCTCGAGATCGAGCACGGCGACCTCAACGACATCATCGACCGCCTGGGCCTGCATGTGACGCAGGACCAGCTGCAACTGCGCCGGCTCAAAAAACGAAAGTTGTTCCTCAAGGACACCATCGCGCGGCTGCGCGACCGGCTGATCCCCGACATCCTCGCGTGATCGCCCTCGTCCAGCGTGTTTCCGAGGCGCGGGTGGTGGTCGATGGCGCCGTCACCGGTGAGATCGGGCCGGGCATCCTCGCACTGGTCGGGGTGGAGAAGGGCGACACTGAAAGCCAGGCCCGCAGGCTTCTGGAGCGCGTGCTCGGCTATCGGATCTTCGCGGACTCCGACGGGAAGATGAACCGCTCGCTGGCCGACACGGCCGGCGGCCTGCTGCTGGTGCCGCAGTTCACGCTGGCGGCCGACACTCACAAGGGCACCCGGCCGAGCTTTTCGTCAGCGGCGCCGCCGGACGAGGGCGAGCGGCTGTTCGATTTTCTTGTTGCGCTGGCCCTTGCGCAGCACCCGACGGTGGAAACCGGGCGCTTCGGCGCCGACATGAAGGTTTCGCTGCTGAACGACGGGCCGGTCACCTTCTGGCTGCAGGTGAAGCCCGCAGTTCCTTAGGTCTCATGTGTGGTGAAGTCGGCCGGCGCGACGATTTCGAGCATCTCCACGTCCTTCGAATGAGCGAGCTCCCGGTGGCGGATGTTCGGCGGCTGCTGGAAGCAGGTGCCTTTCTTCATGGTGACCACGCCCACGCCCTCGTATTCAAACCGGATCCATCCCTTGAGCACGTAGACGAACTGCAGGTTGCAATCGTGGCGGTGCCATTCGCCTTCAGGCGACTTGCCTGGGCGCGCGCGGATCGTGTGCGCGACCACCTTGCCTTTCGATGCCTTTTCTATGCCAAGGTCGCGGTATTCGAAATAAGCCCGCAGGCCGCGCCTGACGAACTTCGAATCGGCCGCGTGGCTGACCGTGAACCCTTTTGCGCGCTTCGTTGATGCTGCCGTCGTCATCGCCTTCATGAAGCCTCCTTGAGCATGGGTGCGTCCCGGAAAATGCGTTCGTCCATCAGCTTGAGGTCTTTCGCCACGGGGATCGGCGCGGCGAGCTGGTCCAGCACGTCGCGCTGTAGGTCGATTCCCGGCGCTATTTCTACGAGCGTGAGCCGGCCGTCGCGCAAGTCGAACACCGCGCGCTCGGTCACGTACAGGACTTTGGTGCCCTTGCCGACCGTGTAGGGGCCGTTGAAGGACAGGTGCTCCACCTTGTGCACGACCTTCTTTACCGTGCCTTCCTTAAGTATGGCCAGCTTCCCGTCGGCGGCCTTCACGTGCACCCCCTTGGCGGTGAGCGAGCCCATGAACACCACTTCCCTGGCGGTCTGGGTGATGTTGATGAAGCCGCCCACGCCGGCTACCCGGTCGCCGAACTTGGAGACGTTCACGTTGCCGTGCAGGTCCATTTCGGCGAGGCCCAGGAACGCGATGTCGAGGCCCCCGCCGTCGTAGAAATCGAACTGCTCCGCGTGCGTGACGATCGCGTCGGGATTGGCCGAGGCGCCGAACGAGGGCGGCTGCGCAGGCGTCCCGCCGATGGGGCCCGACTCCACGGTCATCACGAAATCCGACAGGCCTTCCTCGCGTGCGACCTGGCCCACGCCCGCGGGCATGCCGGTGCCGAGGTTCACGATCGGCCGCTTCCATTTGAGCAGTTCGAACATGGCGCGGCGCTGCACGACCTTGCGCAGTTCCAGCGGCAGGATTTTCACCTCGTGCGGCTCCTCGCGCCGGTCCCCTGTGTAGGCCGGGTTGTAGTCCTCGCCGTAGGTCTGCCAGTGGTCCTCGGGATGCTCGGCCACGCACACGTAATCCACGAGGATGCCGGGGATGCGCACGAGGTGCGGGTGGATCGAGTGTTTGCCCACCATCCGTTTCACCTGCACGATCACGATGCCGCCGGAGTTGCGCGCGGCCTGCGCGAGCGACAGCACGTCGTTGAAGAACACCTCGTGCTCCATGCTGATGTTGCCGTCCGGATCGCTAGAGGTCCCGCGCAGGATCGCGCAATGAAGCGGAAACGCGGGATAGAAGAGGCATTCCTGCCCGCGCAGCATGATCAGTTCGACCAGTTCCTCGGTCGTGCGCGCGTTCAGTTTCCCGCCGTCGTAGCGCGGATCGACGAAGGTGTGCAGCCCGATCTGGGAAATTACGCCGGGTTTCCTGCCCGCGATGGCGCGGAACATCTGTGCCATGACGCCCTGGGGCCAGTTGTAGGCTTCGACCTTGTTCGCCACGGCCAGCGCACCCAGGCGTGGCGCGGCGCCCCAGTGTCCGCCGATAATGCGCCTGACCATGCCCTCGTGGCCGAAGCGGCCGGTGCCGCGCGTGGCGCGGTCACCCTGGCCCGCCGCGTAGAGCAGGGTCAGGTCGCGCGGGCGACCGGTTTCGAGAAAGCGCTTCTCGATCGCGGTGGACAGGCCTTCGGGGTGCCCGGACCCGGTGAACCCGGAGGTGGACACCGTCCAGCCGTCCTCGACCAGCGAGGCGGCTTCGGCATAGGAGATTATTTTCATCGCCGCAGGATTCTAGCGGGTCGGGGGCGCCCGCAGCGAACCGCGTTGGCAACGCAGGGCGAAACGGCGTAAGCTTTCCGCACAACAATTACACGCCTGCGGGCCTCCCCCCGCACCCCCTAAAGCATGTTTGACCAGTTCGTCGGCACCAAGCCGGTCGAAGAGCGCCACCGGCTCGATACTGCGCGGCTCGACGCGTACATGCGCGCGAACGTCGAGGACTATTCGGGCGCGCTCGAAGTGGCCCAGTTCAAGGGCGGGCAGTCGAACCCGACCTATCGCCTTTCCGCCGGCGGGAAGAACTACGTGCTGCGCAAGAAGCCGCCCGGCAAGCTGCTGCCTTCGGCGCACGCGGTGGACCGCGAATTCCGGGTGATCACGGCCCTGCACGGGGCGGGCTTCCCGGCCCCGCGGACCTACGCGCTGTGCGAGGACGAGGCCGTGATCGGCACGGCGTTCTACGTCATGGACTGCGTCGAGGGCCGCGTGCTCTGGGACCAGGCCCTGCCCGGGATGACGAAGGCGGAGCGTTTGGGGATCTGGGACGAATTGAACCGCGTCATGGCGCAACTGCACACCATCGACTACAAGGCCGCGGGGCTCGAGACATTCGGCAAGCCGGGCAATTACCTCGAGCGCCAGATCGGCCGCTGGACCAAGCAGTACCAGGCCTCCGAGACGCAGAAGATCGAGGCGATGGACAACCTCATCGCCTGGCTGCCGAAGAACATCCCGCCGGGCGACGAAACCACGGTGGTGCACGGCGACTTCCGCCTGGACAACACCATCTTCCACCCGACCGAGCCGCGCATCCTCGCGGTGCTCGACTGGGAGCTGTCCACGCTCGGCCACCCGATCGCGGATTTTTCGTACCATTGCATGAGCTGGCACATCCCGGCGGGCAAGTTCCGCGGGATCGCGGGCTTGCCCTACGAGGAACTCGGCATCCCGACAGAGCAGCAGTACATCGACCTGTACTGCAAGCGCACGGGCCGCGCGGGCATCGATCCCTTCACGTGGGATTTCAACATGGCATACAACCTCTTTCGCATCGCCGGGATCACGCAGGGCATCGCCAAGCGCGTGCTCGACGGCACCGCCGCGAGCGCGCATGCGGTGGAGGCAGGATCGAAGGCACCGCTGCTGGCCGAGCTCGGCTGGCAGCAGGTGGAAAAAATCTTGAAGAGAAGCGGCCGGGCCGCATAGGAGACAGACATGGACTTCGAATATTCACCGAAAGTGAAGGACCTCCGTAAGCGGCTTATCGCGTTCATGGACGAGCACATCTACCCGAACGAGGACAAGTACTACGCCCATGTGCGCGGCGACAAGCGCTGGGAGCCGGTGCCGATCATCGAGGAATTGAAGCCCAAGGCGCGCGCCGCGGGCCTGTGGAACCTGTTCCTGCCGCACTCCAAGCGCGTGCCCGAGGGCCTGTCGAACCTGGAATACGCGCCGCTGTGCGAGATCATGGGCCGCGTGACCTGGGCAGGCGAGGTGTTCAACTGCTCGGCGCCGGACACCGGCAACATGGAGACCATCGAGCGCTACGGAACGGAAGACCACAAACGCCAGTGGCTCGACCCGCTCCTGCGCGGCGAGATTCGCTCGGCCTTCCTCATGACCGAGCCGGCCGTGGCCAGTTCGGATGCGACCAACATCCAGTGCCGCATCAAGAAAGAGGGCGACAACTACGTCATCAACGGTACCAAGTGGTGGTCGTCGGGCGCAGGCGACCCTCGCTGCAAGATCTACATCCTGATGGGCAAGACCGACCCGGACAACGCCTCGCGCCACAGCCAGCAATCGATGGTCCTGGTGCCCGCGGGCACCCCGGGCGTCAAGATCCTGCGCCACCTGCCGGTGTTCGGCTACGACGACGCGCCGCACGGCCACATGGAGATCGAGCTCAAGGACGTCAAGGTCCCGGCCTCGAACATTCTGCTGGGCGAGGGGCGCGGCTTCGAGATCGCGCAGGGGCGCCTCGGGCCCGGCCGCATCCACCACTGCATGCGCCTCATCGGCCAGGCCGAGAGGGCGCTGGAGAAGATGTGCAAGCGCGCCAGTTCGCGCGTGGCGTTCGGCCGCACGGTGGCCGAGCAGGGCGTGACGCGGGAGCGGATCGCGGAGTCGCGCATCATGATCGACTCGACCCGGTTCATGGTGCTGCACGCGGCCTGGAAAATGGACGTGGCCGGCAACAAGGTCGCCAAGCAGGAGATCGCGATGATCAAGGTGCTCGCGCCGACCATGGCATGCCAGGTGATCGACTGGGCCATGCAGGTGCACGGCGGTGGCGGCGTATCGGACGACTATGGCCTCGCCAACGCCTACGCGCACGCGCGCACGCTGCGCTTCGCGGACGGCCCGGACGAAGTGCACCGCAACGCGATCGCCAAGCAGGAGATCGCCAACCACACCTCGATCGGCGAGGCGCTCGCCAGCAAGAAGCACTAAGCCGTGGATATCCGCGGCAAGGTAGCGGTCGTCACCGGCGCGGCCAGCGGCATCGGCCGCGCCACCGCGCGCCGTTTTGCGGCGGGCGGGGCAGCCGGCGTCGTCGCGGCCGACCTCAACCTCGAGGGCGCGCAGGCGGTCGCGACCGAGATCGGCGGGCACGCGGTGCGCTGCGACGTCAGCCGGGAGGAAGACATCCAGGCGCTGGTCGCTTCAGCCGAGGCCAGGTACGGCCGCGTCGACGTGTATTTCTCCAACGCGGGCGTCGTGATGCGCGGTGGCATCGAGACTCCCGACGAGATCTGGGAGAAGAACTGGAAGATCCACTGCATGGCGCACGTTTGGGCGGCGCGCGCGGTGGCCGACAAGATGGCGGCGCGCGGCGAGGGGTACTTCCTCGTCACCGCGTCGGCTGCGGGCCTGCTCAACATCGTCGAGTCGGCTTCCTACGGCGTGACCAAGCACGGCGCGGTGGCCTTCGCCGAATGGATGGCCATCGCCTACGGCCGCAAGGGCGTGCATGTCTCGTGCCTCTGCCCACAGGCGGTCATGACCGGGATGTACACGGGGCTGGGTGGCTCGGCCGGTGTGGACGGAGCGCTGAGCGCGGAGCAGGTGGCCGACGAAATCGTGAAGGTGATGGAAGCGGAGACTTTCCTCATCCTGCCGCACGCAACCGTGCTCGATTACATGCGCGCGAAAACCGCCAACTACGACCGCTGGCTCGGCGGCATGCAGAAGCTCTACCTGAAGCACCAGGAAGGCGGCTGAGCCGCCCGGCGGGACTCAGCCGGGCAGGGCCTTCATCGCACCGCCGAAGCGTTCCGCCACGGCGACCAGTTCGGTGTCCGGGTTGAGGATGTCCGGGCACAGGCGCAGGTACTCGCCCCTTGCATCGACATGCACGCCCTGCGCGTCGAGCGCGGCGGCAAGTTCGCCCGCCCGGGTATGGCGCAGCGTGAGGAAGGCGCCGCGGTCCTCGCTGGCCCCTACGGCCTCGAAGCCCTGCGACCGCAGCAGGTCCTTCAGGCGCGCCTGCTGGCGCAGCGAGTAGGCGCGCAGCCGCTCCACGCCGATCGCCAGCGTGAACTCGAGCCCCGCCAGCGCCTGGTACGGCGCGAACACCGGCGGGGTCGACTCGTTCCAGCCTTCGCCGCCCGGCGCGAATGCGGGCGGCTCGGGCCGCTGGTAGGAGAACACGTCCTTCTTCGCGAACCACCCGGTGTCCAGCGTACGCAGCGTGTCGAGGTGGTCGGGCCGTACGTACAGCCAGCACGCCCCCGGCCCGCCGCGCAGGTACTTGTACGAGCCGCCGACCGCGAAGTCCGCGTCCAGCGCCTGCACATCCGTAGGGATAACGCCCGCGCCGTGATAGACGTCGACAAGCGCCTTCGCGCCGGCCGCATGTGCGGCCAGCACGAGTCCCGCGAGGTCGCCGAGCACCTGCCCGGTACGGAACATCACGCTCGATACGACCAGCAGGGCGGTGCCCGGCGTGACGGCGCGGGCGATGTCTGCGGCGTGGAAGCGGCCGTCTTCGCGCGGCGGGACGAGCTCGAGGTCGATGCGCCCCTTGTCTCGGTAGACCCGCAGGATGAAATCGAGCGAGTCGAACTCGCCTTCGGTGGCCACCACACGCGGCTTGCCGGGGAGGGCGTTCAGGACGGCGCGCAGGCCCTGGCCCGCGGCGGTCTTGGGCACGATGCAGTCGGGCTGGGGGGCGTTCAGGAGTTGCGCCGTCAATTCGCGAAAGCGGTCGCGCGCTTCCATCCACGGGCCCCAGGCGTCGTTCATGTCCCGGTACCACGCCGCCACGCCTTCGGCGATGTCGGCCGCGGCACGGTCCGGCGGCCGGCCGAGCGAGTGATTGGCGAGGTAGATGTGCCTCTTCGAGCGCTCCAGCACGCGCGAGAACAGCGGCCAGGCCTCGGCGCGCAGGTTCTCCTCGGTGAGCGGCCCTTCGATCTTCATGCGCCGATCTCGGTGCGCACTTCGAGCAGCTCGGGGAACAGCGCCGTCTCGAGTGTCTTCCTGAGGAACGCCACGCCCGCAGTGCCGCCGGTGCCGCGCTTGAAGCCGATCACGCGTTCCACGGTCTTCACGTGGCGGAAGCGCCAGAGCTGGAAGTTTTCCTCCACATCGACGAGTTTTTCGCACATCTCGTAGGCGTCCCAGTGCTTGTCGCGGTTCTCGTAGATGGTCTTGAATACGGCGACCACGGCGTCATGCCGCGCATACGGCTGCGACCAGTCGCGATCGGTATTCTGCGGCGGTACCGGCAGCCCGCGCCGGGCGAGGTGGCGCAGGAACTCGTCATACAGGCTTGGGGAGCCGAGCAGTCGCGTGAGTTCGGCGTGCACCTTCGCGTCGTGGCGGTGGACCTCCAGCAGGTTCGGCTTCTTGTTGCCGAGCAGGAACTCGATCGCGCGGAACTGGTAGGACTGCAGCCCCGACGCCGGTCCCAGCGCATCGCGAAACTCCACGTACTCCGCGGGCGTGAGGGTCTCGAGCACCGACCACTGCTCGAAAAGCTGCCGCTGCACCTGCTTCACGCGCGCAAGAATCTTGAACGAGGCCTCCAGGCGGTCGGCCTGCACGTGGCCGATCGCGGCGGTGAGCTCGTGTAGCATCAGCTTCATCCACAGCTCGGATGTCTGGTGCTGGATGATGAACATCATCTCGTCGTGGTGCGGCGGCACCGAGCGCGGCTGTTGGGCGGCGAGGACGAGGTCGAGGCGCAGGTACCCGCCGTAGGACGTCTCCGGCGCGAGGTCGGTGATCATGCCGGCGTCCGCGGCAGTGGGGCTCGAGGCCATGGCGCTCTCCTTGGGTCTGTACCTGCGGGGTGTTGACTATAATGCCATGTCAACCCGGGAGGAGGTCCCATGCTCAAGCTGTGCGGTTTCCACATCAGCAACTACCACAACAAGGTGCGCCTCGCACTGCTCGAGAAGGGCGTCGCGTTCGAGGAGGATTCCAACTGCCGCCCGTCGCAGAAGGACGAGTGGCTGGCCCGCTCGCCGGTGGGCAAGGTGCCGATCGTCGAGGTGGACGGCGGGTCGCTGGCCGAATCGCAGGTGATCTGCGATTACATCGAGGACGCCTATCCGCAGGTGCCGTTGTATCCCAAGGACCCGCTCGCGAAGGCCAAGGTCCGGGAACTGATCACGGTGATGGAACTGCACATGGAGCTCGTCGCCCGCCGGCTGTACGGCGGGGTGTTCTTCGGCGGCACGGTCTCTGAAGAGACGAAGAAGGAAGTCGAGCGCGACCTCGCCAAGGGCGTCCGCGCGTTTGCGAAGCTGGCGAAGTTCGACCCGTATGTCGCCGGGAAGGAGCTCACCCTGGCCGACTGCTCCGCGTTCGTGAACCTGCCGCTGATCTCGATGGCGACCAAGCTCGCGTACGGCAAGGACGCCCTGGAGGGCCTGCCGCAGGTGAGGCCCTACCTGAAGATGCTCGGCGAGCGGCCGCATTTCGCGAAGGTCAATGCCGATCGCAAGGCGGCCTCGGAAGCGGCGGCGGCTGCGGCGGCGGCGAAAAAAGCGGGTTGAAGCTACATACCCTTGGCACCGGCGGGCCCCGGCCCGATCCAGCGCGTACCTCCGCCTGCCATGTGCTCGAGATCGGGCCTGAGCGGTTGATGTTCGACATCGGCCGCGGCGCGATCCAGCACGTGGCGCAAAAAGGGTTCCCGATGGCCGGCATCGGGCCCCTGTTCGTTTCGCACCTGCACGTCGACCACATCGGCGAGCTGGCGAACTACCTCATCACGAGCTGGCTCGCGGGGCGCAGGAAGCCGCTGCGCGTGTACGGCCCGCCGGGCATCGCGGGGATCGTCGACGTCCTCATCAAGTCGGTCTACGAGCTCGACATCGGCTTCCGCACCCAGGGCGAGACTGCGTTCGGGCCGTTCATCGGCGCCGAGGTCACGGAGGTGCGGGCGGGTGCGGTCGTCGATGCCGGTACGTACAAGGTCAGTTGCGCCGAGATGGAGCACGGCCACGGCCTGCCTTTCGGGCCGTTGTTCAAGCAGCGCTGGGTCTGCCTCGCGTACCGTGTGGAAGCCGAAGGCAAAGTGTTCACCTTCAGCGGCGACGCAGTCATGTGCGATCCGTTGGTGGAGATTGCACGGGGCTCCGACCTGCACCTGCAGTGCTGCTATATGGCTTCATCCGAGATGCAGAGCGAGCACTTCAAGGGCGTGGGGAAATACACGCTCGCGTGTTCCGATACGGCTGGCAAGATCGCCGCGCGCGCCGGCGTGAAGCGGCTCGTGCTCACGCATTTCCGCGAGACTACGCCCAAGCTGATAGAGGAGATGCGCGCCGACATTGCGCGCGATTACGCCGGGCCGTTCGAGTTCGCGGAAGACCTCAGCGAATTCCTAATCTAACTTTGCGCCGGTAGAAACGACGAGTTTCTTCCACTTCGCCGCCTCGTCCTGGATGAAGCGGCCGAATTCGGGCGAGGTCATCCCGCCGGGCTCCGAGCCCAGCGCCATGAGCTTGTCGGCCACGTCCGGCTGGCGCAGCGCCTTCACGATCTCGGCATTCAGCCTGGCCGTGATGTCCGCCGGCATGCCGGCCGGCCCGACGATCCCGCCCCAGCCGTACAGGTCGTAGCCCTTCAGGCCGGATTCGTCCAGCGACGGCAGGTCGGGCAGCAGGCGCGAGCGATTCTTGGTGGTCACCGCCAGTGCTCGCGTGCGGCCCGCCTTCACGTGCGGGATCGCGGACACCGCGGTGTCGAACATCACCTGCACCTGGCCGCCGATCAGGTCGGTCTGCGCGGGCGCCGAGCCCTTGTAAGGCACGTGCACCATCTGCACGCCCGCCAACTGGTTGAAGAGCTCGCCCGCGAGGTGCGGCGGGCTGGCGTTGCCGATCGAGGCGTAGTTGATCGAGCCGGGTTTGGCTTTCGCGAGCGCAATCAGTTCGGCCACGTTCTTCGCCGGCACCCCGGGGTTCTCCACCAGCACGAGCGGGAAAGTGCCGAGCAGCGCGACCGGGGTGAAGTCCTTCGCGAGGTCGTAGGGCACCTTCGGGAACAGGCTCGGGTTGATCGCCAGCGCCGCCGGGAAGTACAGCAGTGTGTAGCCGTCGGCCGGTGACTTCACCAGCAGTTCGGCGGCGATGTTGCCGCTTGCGCCCGGGCGCGCGTCGACGACGATGGGCTGGCCCCAGGCCTCGGTGAGTTTCTGGCCGACGAGCCGCACCTGCGTTTCGCCGCCCGAGCCGGGCGGGAAGCCGATGATGATCTTGATCGGCTTGTTCGGGTACGGCTGGGCGGTGGCTGCGAGCGCGCAGGCGGCAAGCGCGGCTGCGGCGAGTGTGCGTATGAAGTTCATGATGGTTCCCTCTGTGTTTTTCCGAGTGTAAACCGCACGCAATGCCTGTGCCAGAATGCATACATGAACGAGCTTGCCGAACTGCGCGACTACGTCCGGTTCACTGTCACCCTGCTGGCGGTGCTCGACCCGTTCCTGGCGGTGCCGATCTACGTCAGCGTCACTGCCGCGCGCAGCCAGGACTATCGCCGGGCGCTGTCCCGGGTGGTCACGTTGACGGTGCTCGCGGTGCTGGTTGTCAGCGCCGTCGTCGGCGAGCAAATGCTGTCGCTGATGGGGGCGAGCCTGCCCGCGTTCCGCGTAGGCGGCGGATTGGTGCTGCTGCTGATGGCGCTCGCCATGCTGAATGCGCAGGCCGGTGGTGTGCGGCAGTCCGAGGCCGAAGCCGCGGAACTGGAACAGGGGCAACTCTCCGGAGTGGTGCCGCTGGCGATCCCGCTGCTGGCCGGGCCGGGCGCGATCAGCACCACCATCATCGCGGCGGAGGCCGGCGGGCTCGGACACCGGGTCGCGATCGTGGCGTGCATCGTCCTCGTGTGCGTGCTGCTGTGGGTCATGCTGCGGGTCGCGCACGGGATCGCGACGCGGATCGGGCAGACGGGATTGAACATTGCCACGCGCCTGCTGGGGCTCCTGCTCGCGGCGATTGCGATCCAGACCATGGCGGAGGGGATGAAGGGGTTGTTCCCGGTGCTGGCGGGATGAGGGTGAGGCTCATGTGGCACTGGTGCTGATCCATCCATTCCGCAATAGGAACGGCCGAATCGCGCGCTCTCTCTCGACCCTGAGGGCACTACAGGCCGGACTACCGGTTCTCGAATCTTCGAGGAATTTATCTAGCGGAGCCTCGCCGGATCCTGGCAGGCTGGACGCTGGCTTGATGCAATGATATCAGTCTAGTCTTCTGCGCCCCAAGGCCTCACCGCCTTCACCCTCACCTCCAACCCCAGCCCTACAGCCGCCTCAACCAGCCGGTCGAACGTGTACACATCCTCCCCGGCCCTGAAGCGCCACATCTGCTGGCGGTCGAATCCCATGGCCTCGGCAGCCTCCTTGGGCGCAAGCTGGAGTTCTTCGATACGCTTGAGCATGCGGGCGCGCAGGGTTTCGCGCAGGTCCTTGCTTGCGGGTGCCAGGGCCATGTGAGATTCCTTCAGGAAGTGTTGTGTAACCGCACAACGTGACTAACACGTTCACCGCACCCAGATTAGAGTATTTTAGTTTAAACTTCAACTTATTTAGACCCAGCCGAGGAGCAGCAGATGACGATTTCCAGGACCGAAAAGATGATCGCCGAGAAGGACGGGGCGATCGGCTGGGTCACGTTCAACAATCCTGCCCGGCGCAACGCGGTCTCGATGGCGATGTGGGAGGGGCTGTCGGACATCATGCGCGACTATGCCGCGGACCCTGCGATCCGCGTGATCGTGCTGAAGGGCGCGGGCGACAAGGCCTTCGTGTCGGGCGCCGACATCTCGGAGTTCGAGGAGAAGCGCTCGTCGCCCGAGACGACCGAGGCGTACCACAAGGTTTCGGCCAATGCACAGAAGGAACTGCGCGGTGCGGGCAAGCCGACGATCGCGATGATCCGCGGCTTCTGCATCGGCGGCGGTGTGGCCGTGGCACTGGGCTGCGACCTGCGCATCGCAGCGGAAGGTTCGAAGTTCGGCGTGCCGGCCGCAAAGCTCGGCCTCGGCTACGAGTTCGACGGCGTGAAGCGGTTGGTGGACCTGGTGGGTCCGGCCTTCGCCAAGGAGATCTTCTACACCGCGCGCCAGTTCAGCACGGCGGAGGCGCTCACGATGGGCCTCGTCAACCGGGTCGTGCCGGAGGCGGAACTGGAGGCCTATGTGCGCGATACGGCCGCCGGCATCGCTGCCAATGCACCACTCACCGTCGGTTCGATCAAGACGCTGGTCGGCGAGGCGGTGAAGGATGCCGCCGTGCGGGACATGGCGCTGTGCAAGCAGGTGGTGGACCGGTGCTTCGCCAGCGAGGACTACGTCGAAGGGCGCACGGCCTTCATGGAGAAGCGCAAGCCCGCGTTCAAAGGGCGCTAGGCGTTCAGGGCCGGCACGCCACCGGCAGCCACTGCTCCGGGATGTCGGTGGCATTGTTGCCGGCGATGGTCAGGCCGGAGGGGATCTTGCCCATCCCGCAGATCCACGAGATCGGCACCTGCGGAGCATCGGGCACGTAGCCCGGGCGGAGCGTGACCTTCTTGCCCCTGATGTTGCTGACCGCGAGGTTGCCGAAGACCAGCGTGATCACGCCGTCGGTCACGGACCCCGAAACGACGTAGTTGCCGATGACCTTCTCGGGCGGCGGAAGTCCCGCGCCCGCGTTGTCTTTTGGCAGCGCGCCGGTCAGCGCATAGGCCGCCGACACGCCGCGCTGCATGAACTCGGCGAATGCCACGCCTTCCTTCACCTGCTGCTGGACGTTGCGCTCGATGTACAGCGGCAGCGCCATCATGGCGAGGATCGCGATGATGCCGAGGACGACCACCATCTCCACCAGCGTGAAGCCGGTGGCGACCTTCCTGCCCAGCGATTTCATTTCTTCGGGATCTGGCGTGGCTGGCCGTCCGGGTCGATCGCGACGTAGGTCAGCGTCGCCTCCGTCACCTTGACGTACTCGCCCTGATTGCGGATTCTCTCGGCGAACACCTCGACCTTTACTGTCACCGAAGTGCGGCCGATGCGGGTGAGCGACGAGTA